>JBATAT010000367.1:0-6958 GCA_049662005.1 Tepidiformaceae bacterium | reverse complement strand
AGGTCGGCTTCATGAATAGAAAGCAGGCGGATGGTCGGAGGACTGGATGCAGACATTGGCAGCGCACAGCGTACCAAACCCGCCATCAGTCCTGCGTGAAGACCTACGCTTTCGCGTCGATAATTCGACCAATATTCGGGTCGAGAATGCGCACGGTCTCTTTGGCCATCTCGTTCTGGGCCTTGACCGCGGTCAGAGCCGCGGAAAATGCCACCCGCCCCTGGATGCCTTCGACTGGGTCCACGGAAACGCTGGTCGGCGCGAGTGCCTGCAGGAGGTTCATCGCTCTGAATACTCAGCGAAACCGGTCGCCATAACAATGCCCAACCGGTGACAGTTCAGTGAGGAACCCGGGGACCCGCGGCCCAGTCCCCGCGTAGGGCCGGCGCGTTCGCACCTTGCTTGCCGGTTTCGAGTCAAACTGCCGGCGCCGTTGAATGAATCCCGGCTAGAACCCGAACGCGTCGGCGACGCCATAGGCAGCACGCTGCGCTTCGAACCGCGCGACTTCGTGGCTCAACACCAGCAGGTCATGCTTGTTCCCGTCGCGGTCTTTCACCTGGTCTCGCAGCAGTGCTTCCGGGCGGAAGCCGAGGCCCTCGAAGGTGGCGATAGCACCCTTCTGGTCGAGAGTCATCTGCGCGACCATCTTCTCGATCCCTTCGGCCAACGCCGTCGCGAACGCTTCCTGGGTCAAAACACGGCCAATGCCCGTGCCCCGTACCGATTCGCTGACCGTCACGCGGAGTTCAGCGACGTGGGCAGTCCAGCGCAACAGGCTCCGGTGGATCGTCGCATAGCCGACCACATCGGAGCCGATGAGCGCGAGGATGGTCACGATCTCGCCACTCTTGAGTTCGGAGATCCAGTCCGCCATCGCAGGTTCCTGCGTGATGTCTCGCCGCAGGAACAGAAGGTCGTGTTCGGGCAACATCCGTGCGAAGGCGAGTACCCCGTCTTTGTCGTTCGCTGTCATCGGCCGAAGAGTGACTTCGTGATTCCCCAGGTGATGGGTCACCGGGTAGGTGCGGGTGCCTTCGACAGTCATACGGAACGCTCTCCAAGCCATGATTCAAGCTGTGGCCACAGACGATAGATGGCGTTTCCACCAGCAACAAGGCTGACATGACCGCCCTTCAGCATCACTTCCTTCTTGTCTTCGCTGCCTACCATTGGCACCAGCGGCCTCGCCGCTTCATAAGGGACGATGTGGTCGTGTTCAGCCACGACATGCATGAATGGCACCTTGATCTTGCCAAGGTCCACCCGCCTCCCTCCCACTTCCATTTCGTTCTTCACGAACTTGTTCTCCCACATCATGTCTTTCGTCACCTTACGAAACGTCTCGCCGGGGAACGGAATCTGATCCGCGGCCCAGCGGTCGAACATTCGGTACGACCTCACGAAATCGTCGTCCCAGATCTTGTCCCAGAGCTGGACGCTCTTGGCGACCTTCGCGACGGGCTTGAGCATGTCGAACGAGGCAAAAAGCAGTTCCGGAGGGATGTTTCCAAGCGTGTCGACAATGCGGTCCACATCGAAATAGCGCCTGTCGGTCCACTGTTTGAAGAGGGTCATCCCGTTCGCATCTACCGGCGTCGTGAAGCAGGCCAGGTTTTTCATCGGCCCATCGGTGTGAAGCGCGCCATACATCGTCGCAAGTTGGCCGCCCATACAGTAACCGACCACCGAAAGCTCATCTTCGCCCGAATCCTTAAGCACGCGTTCCGCACAGTCGGGAATAAAGTCCAGCACGTAGTTTTCGAGGGTGAGCCGCGTGTCTTCCGGCCGGGGCACGCCCCAGTCGATCATGTAGACGTCAAAGCCTTTTTTGAGCAGGAACTCAACGAGGCTTTGTCCCGGTGTCAGGTCCAGGATGTACGGCTTCGAAACAAGCGACATCACCAGCATCACCGGCACCCGGTAGACCTCATCCGATTGCGCCGCGTAGTGGTAGAGCCTCAGTGTGCCCCTGGAGTGGATGACCTCCTTGGGCGTGAGGCCCACGGCAGGGTCACCCGTCGAGATGTACTCGAGGCCCTTGATGCTGCGCTGGATCGTCCGTTCGACTTGCTCGCGAACGCGTTCTTCGATGGTCGCTTCGCGGGTCGGCGCTGTCATGGCTGGCCTCCGTTTCGAGCACTCGGCGGCGCTCGATTTGCCGCTGCGCCGAGTGTATGCCTCCCTTGCCACCGCATCCAGCAAGCGAGCCGCCAGGCGTGGAGTTAACTCGCAGCCTTCGGCGGCTGCTTCGTTCGAGGCGGCCGGGCCGGGGTCGAGGCGGGCGCGCTCTTCGCGGTTGTTTGCGCTCGAACCGCCAGCGAAACGCCGCTTTCGATCCGATCGAGGCGGTCTTCGATCTGTGAAAGGCGCTCGCCGATGCCCAGGATGTCGTTTCGCGTCGGGACGTTGATGAGCTGCAGATAGCGGCCCATCACCTCATTCAAGTTTTTCTGCATGTTGAGGTAGACGTCCATCATCCGGCCCATCGTCTGGCTGAACTCATCGGTCGCCATCGCGTTATTGAGGAAGCCGTTCCATTGCCGTTCCGAATTCGAAACCCACTCCTGGAACATCGCAAAGGGGTCAACCGTCGTCGTTGTGTTTGCCATGATGTCGTGTCCTTTCAGGACTGCTCGCGGGAAGTCTAGCCTGCCGCCGCCGATGAGTCGTCGCTTTCGTCGTCATCCCCCGGGACAAAACCACCCATCGCGGCAGACAGGATCTTTTGGTAGTTGTGGAGCACATCGATCCAGCCCGAGAGAAAGAGTTCGCCCGCCTTGGTCAGGCTGTACATCCGCCGCGCTGGGCCGCTCTCCGAAGTATCCCAGAAAGACGAGACCATCCCCGTCTTCTCCAGTTGGCGCAGTGTCCGATAAACGGTGCCGCTATCGGATTCCGGGAGCCCGGCGGCGGCGAGCTTTTGTGCGAGCTGATAGCCATAGGCGTTCCATCCCTTGAGAAACGCGAGCAAGCTGGTGGAAAGGAGCTCGCCGTGGAGGCGAGGCTTCACTTCTGGGTTGTCGTTCGGCACTGGTGCCCTCCCGTTGGTAAATGCATTATGCACTTAGCAGCAGAGTGTTGACAAGCCTGGCATCTATGTGTAACTTGCATCTAGCTGGAGCGCATCGACGCTCATCCACGAAAAGGAACCCTCACCACATGGCTACCAACGAATACGTCCAGAAGTACTACGACAGCCTCATCGCCAGCTACGACGTCCTCGTCGACGCAGTTGCCAGGGCCAACGAACGCGGTCTCAACGTGACCAAGCAGCTCGCCAACGACGTCGCCAAGGGCCAGCGCGAAGCGCTCGAACTCGGCAAGAAGCTCGCCGGCGAACCCAGCGATGCCGGCCAGTTCTACACTTCGGTCCTCGAGGCCACGACGGCCGCCCAGGGCCGTGCGCTCGCCTTCACCCAGGCCGCCTACGGAGAAGCCATGGGCGCTGGCGCCGAAGCGCGCGAGACCATCGAAAAGCTCGTTGCCGCGAACAAGGAAACCTCCGCGGCGGCCGTCGAAGTCGCTCGCAAGTGGGCAACCGCCAACCCGATGGTAGACATCGTGAAGAAGGGCTACGAAGCCATGCAGCCCGCCACCACCAAGGCCAAGAAGGAAAAGGCATCCGCCTGATCTTCGCTGCGCAAAGCACGAAACAGCCCGGTCACACGACCGGGCTGTTTTGATCTGCTTTCAGTGGAGCGCTTCCGCATCCGCGTCGAGAAGCGAGGCCTGCGCCGCAAGCCTCCGCTCGAACATCGTGCGCCCGGTGTCGAGGATAGCGAAACATTCCGGGTCCGCGATGCTGTACCAGGCGCTCGTGCCTTCCCTGCGCGCTTCGACGATTCCCTGGCCACGCAGGATCGCGAGGTGTTGCGATGCGTTCGCTGGTTCCACACCAACGCGGGTTTGGATTTCGCCAACCGTAAGGCTGCCTTCGGCACGAAGCACTTCGATGATCCGGATCCGCACGGGGTTCGCGAGGGCTTTGAACAGTTCAGCCTTGAAATCTTGCAGCGTTGTCACTTTGTGCAGGATACACCGCTTTTCCAGAACATTCGAATGTTCGAAGATACTTGCAGAGACCAGATCTCATACACCCAGGATCGGCACGAACCCGTTGACCGCACGCTCGCTTCTGCCCTCGTTGTCGTTCCCCGTGGACGTCCGCTCGAATGTAGCGGCCGGCCTGGTCGTCGGCGTCATCGCGTTTCCGCTCTCGATTGCGCTCGCCGTTGCGGTCGGCGTGCCACCGGTTGCCGGGCTGTACACGGCCGTCATCGCTGGCAGCGTGGCTGCCGCCTTCGGTGGCTCGAAGTTCAACATCACGGGTCCGACCGCCGCCCTCGTTCCAGTCCTGGGGCACGCCGTCATCATCCATGGGCCGCGGGCGCTCCCGGTGCTCGGCTTTATGGCAGGGCTCATGCTCATCGTTCTGAGTCTCCTCCACGCCGGGAAGCTGGTCCGCTACATCCCGGGCACCGTCGTCGTCGGCTTCACGGCCGGGATCTCGTTGTCCATTGCCTTCGGGCAGCTCAACAACTTCCTCGATATCTCGGGGACGGACGGTTCACTGGAGCACTTCCACGAGCGACTGTGGGACAGCATCCGGCACCTGGAGACGGTCGGCCTTAGCACGCCAGCGATCGGCGCCCTTGCGCTCGCAATCCTGATCGCGTGGCCGCGGTTGCCCCGGCTCGGTGCGATCCCCGGCCCGCTTGTCGCGGTCGCAGCGACGACCGCGCTCTGCTGGGGAGTTGGGATCGATGTGCCAACGATCGATAGCCGCTACGGCGCCATTCCCCAGTCACTCCCATCGTTCTCCGGCGACTTCTTCGATCTGGCGCTGTTCCGCGACCTCCTCCCGCTCGCGGTTTCCGTGGCGATCCTCGCAGGCGTTGAGTCGCTCCTGAGTGCCGTGGTCGCCGATGGAATGTCCGGCGAAGCCGAGCACCACGATTCGGACAAGGAACTCTTCGGCCAGGGACTCGGCAACCTCGCCTCGTCAGTCCTGGGCGGCATCCCTTCGACTGCCGCCATCGCTCGGACTGGCGCGGGGATTCGGAACGGCGCGACCAGCCGCCTCACGGGCATCGTTCACGCAGTTACCGTTCTCGCCGGAATCCTTGTGCTTGGCAATGTTGCCGGGCACGTTCCGATGACTGCCCTCGCCGCCATTCTCCTCATCATCGCCTGGAACATCGCCGACGTTCCCGAGGTAGCGAGGCTGCTCCGGAAGTCTGCCCGGGCCGACGCCTTCGTACTGATAGCCACGGTGACCATCACCTTGTTCTTCGACCTGACCTATGCCATTTCGTTCGGAGTATTGGCTTCGCTGGTGCTGCTCGTCCGCCAGCTCATTCGCGTTCCGGCGGCGCTCGAGCTCCTGCCTGACAGCCACGGCCATATTCGGCAGGTCACACCCGAACTCTCAGCCCTGATCCAGTCGCGCCCGGATATCGCCTTCTTTAACGCCCAGGGCATGCTCTCGTTTCATAGCGCCGCCACCTTTGAGTACGCCCTCGTGGGCCACGACCGGCGCCTGTTAATCCTGCGCATGCGCGATGTCCACCATGTCGACGCGTCCGGCCTCGTCACCCTCGAAGGCATCATCGAGCACCGCAAGAAGATGGGCGGTCGGATGATCCTCACCGCGATTCGACCGGAAGTTCGCGAAACCTGCCGGAAGTTCGGGCTCCTGGAAACGCTGGGAATGGAGAACGTGTTCGAGGACACCAGGGCCGCCATCGAGTCGATCCCGCCGCCACATCCCGAATCGCGGGACGCTTAGTACCCGGCAGCCACGTGCTGGCCTTCTGAGGCCTGGCGCAGCCGCTCGCCGAGAATCCGGTAGACACCGGGGTGAAATGCCATCCCGATGTGCGTGCAGTTCACCTCGTCGTTCAGCGCCGGGTCATCCTCCATGCAGTTTTCCCACTCGACCACGCCATCGTTCTTCGAATAAATAGCGAAGTGGGCAACGCCGTACTCTTCAGGCGCGATCATGTTCTTCACAAATGCGCACGTGCAGTGCCCGGAAAAACACGATGGCTTCACGTTCTTTGTGGTTCGCCGCCCGTGAACCCCGCGGAGCGCAGCTGTCGCGGCAATCAAAACAGGGTGCGCCTTCACGGAATCGCGGAATGGCGATCCCATGGAAATCACGAGGCTCACATACTCCGGGTAATCCAGCGCGACGTGCCGCCCGAGCATGCCGCCGAGGCTGTGGCCGATCACGCGCACCCGCTGACCTGTCTCGCGATGCGCTCGCTTAATCGTCTCCAGGAGCAGGCTGGCGATATGATCAGGGCAGTCGGCATTCCGCCCGATGTTGGAAAAGTACGGCCGATACCCGACGCGGCTGAGCCACCAGTAGAGCTCCACAAGCGAAACATCGCTCGCCAGGAACCCCGGGACGACAACCACGGGTTCGCCGCTCCCACGAGGCACGCCGCACCCGTAGTAGACCGGCGAGGAATGCAAAGAGATCCAGTCGAGGCCAAACATCGACTCGCGCCAGATCGGCGTCATCGAGACCTGTAATGAAGGATCCTCGTCGAAGGGGTTTCCGGCGCCCGTGTTCGCCGAGTACTGAACTGTACTCATCTCTCCCCCTGCTGCCTTCCGCCCGGTAAGTTCACCGTACCCGGCGAACGCTACCGTTCACCTAAAGTTGCAGCAACCTCACATTGCAACTTCATGCACGGTGAATATGTCGAGTGGCGAAGCTATTACTATCATCGACAACCTCTATGCTACACGCAGGGGCGAGCTTCCCGCCGCCCGAACTCACCCGCGCTCCACGGGCCTCAGGTGCGCAGCGATACCCCCGCGACCCCAGCGTTACCAGACGCATCCTCGGACGTTACGCTTGGTGTGCATGGATGAATTGGCCCTCATCACCGCCGCCAAGGCCTCGCCCGATGCCTTCGCGAAGCTCTACGACAGGACACAGCCG
>JBATAT010000366.1:0-5860 GCA_049662005.1 Tepidiformaceae bacterium | reverse complement strand
CGGGCGGCGCCGGGTCATGCGGCATCCCCCCATGTGGATCGGTCGAGTCGTGCGCCGTCAACGCTACCCTCGCTGGTCCGGTGGCAGCATGTTCGGAATGCCGTCCTCGATCGGATACCGCTCCCGGCACTCCTTGCAGATGATCGTCCCCGTCACGATCTCGCCCGCATCTTCTTTTTCGATTTTCAATTCGAGGTCGCCCTTGCACATCGGGCAGACCAGGATTTCCATCAGCTGCTGTTGCATGCCTGAATGGTACCGCCTGCGCTCAAACGGAAAACACGGGCGGAAAACACGGGTTGTACCTTGTCGTTCCGCCCGCACACTTGAGCGAACGTGAATTGGCTCGACATCCTCCTCATCCTCGCCATCGGCTTCGCCACCTACCGTGGCTACAAGAACGGGTTTATCCGCGAATTGGTCTCGATTGCTGCGGTCATTCTCGCCATCCCCCTCGCCGGCATCTTCTACGACGACATGTTCCCGAAGGTCGAACCAATTGTCCGAAACGAGGACCTCGCCGCGCTCGTGGCATTCGTCGCAATCATGGCCGGCGTCATCATCGGTGGCCAGGTCGCCGCGCACCTCCTCAAGCGGACTGCCGAAATCCTCAATCTCGGCATCCTCGACAGGCTCGCGGGTGGGACCTTCGGCTTCCTCAAGGCGGTGTTCATCGCCCAGGCCCTGCTCGTCGCACTCGTTACCTTCCCCAGCCCCGATATCCGCGGGCAGGTCGATTCCTCACCCGTCGCGACCCGCCTGCTCGATGCCGCACCCACCGTCCTCGCCTTCCTCCCGGGCACCTTCAACGAAGGCATAGACCTCTTCCGCGAGCACGTCAGTTCGATCACCGGGCCGAGCGCTTCACCCACTCCCGCACCGTGAATCGCGTTGGGATGCACGACACCGAGTAGAATCCGCGAAATCCTGGAGGCAACCAATGACCTACGAGAATGTGATCGTTGACCAACGTGGAGCCGTGACTGTGCTCACCCTCAACCGTCCCGAGCGGCTGAACGCGTGGAATAACGAGATGATGGACGAACTGAAAGATGCCGTGACCCGTGCCAACGCGGACCCCGCGGTTTCGGCCATCGTGTTCACCGGCGCCGGGCGCGCCTACTGTTCGGGTGCAGATGTCGGCGGTTGGGCCCAGGCTATCCAGTCGGGCCGCAGTGCCCAGGGTTCGGCAACCCTTGGCGAAGACAACTGGCTGGCATTTCTGCGAAGGATGCGCAAGCCGACCATTGCTGCGGTCAATGGCGTCGCTGTGGGCGTCGGTGTCACGCACATCCTGCCCATGGATATTCGGATCGCCAGCGAAAACGCGCGCTTCGGTTTCGCCTTCGTCAAGATGGCCCTGGTTCCAGAACTCGCGAGCTCCTACTTCCTCCCGCAGCTCGTCGGGTTGGGTCGTGCCAAAGAGTGGTGCCTGACGGCCCGAATGGTCGGCGCCGAAGAAGCCCAACAGGCAGGGCTGGTAAGTGAGGTCGTGGCCCCCGAGCGGCTCGTCGACCGTGCCGTCGAAATCGGCGAAATCATCGCCGCTCACGCCCCCGCCGCGGTTGCTCGCGTGAAGAAGGTGCTCGACACCAACGCGACCGATTCCGATATCCAGTCCGTCCTTCTCCGTGAGAACGCTCAAAACGCCGCAGCCCGGGCGGAGCCCGACCACAAGGAAGCAGTTGCCGCGTTCATGGAGAAGCGGCCGCCGGTCTTCCACCGATAGCAAATCCGTGGAGACGATGAAACGGCCCCGATGTTTCCACCGGGGCCGTTCGTTATTGCTCAGATTCGTCGGCTAATGAGCACGAACCGGATGTCGCTCGCCGTTGCCCGGCTTATTGGGGCGGCCTTCGTTCACGAGCTTCTCGATCGCATCAGCTGCCCGGCTCTTCGCCGAATCGGCCTTGTCGGCCGGGATCTTTCCGTCCGCGACCAGCTTATCGATTGCGGCGTCGGACTTGTCGGTCAGCGCGTCGATCACCGCTTGCGTTTGGTCGCCGGCGATGTCCGCGATGGTCTGGCCGGACCGGAGGTCTTCGAGGATCGCCCGCGGCTCGATGCCCAGCACGTCGGAGACCGTCGCGATCGCTTCTTTGCCGATTTTCAGGAATAGCCCGTGGTGCGGAAGCTCTCCCCGATGCTCGCCGGGAACGGCCGCGAGCACCTTATCGAGCAGCGCCGGGGCGTTTGCTTCGACCTTGTCCGCTTGTTCCTGGGTAACTTTGCCGTCCGCGACGGCCTGGTCGAGCTTGTCGCTCAGCTTCGCAAGGGCGTTGGCCTTCGCCTGGTCGGCAGAGATATCGCCGTACTGGTCGATGATCTGGCCGAGCGTCAGGCCCGCCTGCGCACCCTCCTTCAACTCCTCAGCGGTGACGCCCGAGTTGTCCAGGATGCTGTGGACGCCCTTCGCAACCGGATGATGATCGCGTTCGGCCCCCTGTGCCGGCGTGTCTGAGCCGGTCGCCGGCTCATCGGCCATGGCAACGCTGCCGATGCCGATCACCCCGATAGCGACGATGCTCGCCAGCCCAACGGATGCGAGGCGGCTACTTCGAAAGGAAAAGCCCATTGGTGGTACTCCTCAACTGGTGTACCGGGCGGTGTGGCTGGCCCGGTCAGTAAGGGTATGGAGCCGGGGCCGCTGAAGGTGCCGCGTCCCATGCGGACTGGCTTTACGCGTGCTTTTCTATCCAACGCCCCTTGAATAACAACAGGTTCCCTGTGGCAACGTGGACGGTGGCCGGCGAACGCTCGATTTCGTTGTGTACACCCCGCGGGCCGAACGGAAGCGTGAAGTCCCTCAGCGGCCAGCGCAGCCCTTCCGTTGTCACGCCCGTGCACTCTCCGAGCGCGATCAGCGAAACGACCGTCCCGGCCGCGCCCTCGATGGTCAGCGAACCATCCACGACGCTGACCTCGAACTGTTCGTCATGCACGCGCATTTCGGCCTCCCCGCGGTGGAGAACGAGCACGGAGAGGTTCGCGAGCGCATGATCCGAACGCCCTCCGCCCGCCCCGAGGATTTCGATTTCGCTGCACGCCTCCGCGAGTGCGAAGTTCACCGTCTTTTCGAGGTCAGTGATGTCCAGCCTGGGAACACGGTGGAACCGGTCTCCGGGGATGGCCGCGATGATCGCATCATCGATCGAGTCAAGGTCACCGATCACCGCGTCAGGCACGAGCCCGCAGGCAAGTGCATGGCGCGCACCACCATCAGCCGCGAGGACAAGGTCGCCCGGCCGGTGTACCGCCGCCACCAGCTGCGCCGAAGGTGCCTCTCCGTTTGCGAAGATGAGCGTGCGCACGCGCTAGGGTAGCCCGATTCGCCTCCCGCGATCGATGCCTACTTCACCGTGAACTCGATTTTCATGCCCTCCTGGAAGTGATCGACCTTGCTGCCCGCCTCGCCCGGGGCGATCAGGCAGGCAAGGAGGTACTCGCCCGGTTCCAGGTCCAGGGTCACATCTCCGCCCTTGCCCGGATCGATGTCCTCAACTTCCCCGAGGTTCTCGTAGTCGTCCGGTCCGTTCACCTTGAGGACGGCGAGTTCGTGCACATCCACCGGCTCGGTGTTCGTCGCAGTGAACTTCACCTTCCCGGCTTCGACGACTGTCTTGTCGGGGACGACTTTGAAGCTCGAAAGCTTGACATCCACCTCCTGCGTCGGGCTGGCGTCGTCGTCGCCGCCACAGGCAACGAGCAGGACGCTGGCGGCAATCGCCGCGATCGCAAGAGTGATAACACGGTTCTTCATGATGGTTCTCCAGTGTGAGCCCGCATGTGGAGCTTCTGTATAAAGGTTAGTCTTACCTAATAAAGAAAAACAGGCAACACATCGTTTCGTCTCGGCTATACGGAGCAGACAACGACTGCTAACATCGCAATAGTTACTAATGAAAGGTAGGAAAAATGACCGTGATTCCCGCTTCCCACCGCGACATCATCGAGGGCAAGAACTTCGCTCACATCGCCACCCTGATGAAGGACGGCTCACCCCAGGTCACCCCCGTCTGGATAGATGTGGATGGCGACACTGTCATCTTTAACACCGCCGAAGGCCGTGCGAAGGCCCGGAACCTCGACCGCGATGGCCGCGTCGCGATCGCCGTCCAGGACCTCGATAACCCGTACCGGTACATCCAGATCCGCGGCGTTGTCGAATCGAAGACCACCGAAGGCGCCGATGCCCACATCGACAAGCTCGCCAAGAAATACACGGGCGCCGACCGCTACGCCGGCCACGATCCGGCCCAGACCCGCGTCATCTACCGTATCCGCCCCGAACGAATCCAGACGATGGGCTAGGACCGCCGCCGCGCGAACCCCACCCGGATGCGGCCCGCACGTCGAACACGCCTTGGCCCTGACCGGTGGTAAGCCAACTCGGTTAGACTCTCCCGAATGACTTCCCGGTCGATCGTTCGCGAGCCGATTGCGGCTCGGTTCTTGCCTCGCAAATGGTTCTATGGCTGGTACGTCGCCATCGCGTGCGCCGCGTTGATGTTCGTTGGCGTCGGAGTCGGCTATTACGGGCTGCCCATCTTCCTCCAGCCGCTGAAAGAGGAGCACGGGTGGAGCACCACCCAGGTGAGCTGGGCACCCGCGATCTATTTCTGCGTCTCGGGCCTCACCTCGGCCTTTATCGGCCCGTACATCGACAAATACGGCCCGACCCGGTTCATGCTCATCGGCACGGTGGTGAACGGCATCAGTGCCGCATTCATCGGGCTGGTCAGCGAGCTCTGGCAGCTCTACTTCGTCTACTTCGTGTTTGCCGTTGCCTTTGGCATCTCCAGCAGCATCGCCGTGAATGCGATCATGACCCGCTGGTTCGTTCGTAAACGCGCCCTCGCGATGAGCATTTCATCCACAGGAGTCTCCCTTGGCGGCGTCGTCCTCGCGCCCGTCGCGAGCGTGCTCATCGAAGCCGGCGGGCTCCAACTCGCGACACCAATCCTCGGCCTGCTCGTCCTCATCGTTGCGCTGCCTGTCATCGTCCTCGTTATCGCCTGGGACCCTGCTGACATGAGCCTCTTCCCCGACGGCGATTCGAAGCCACCCGACCGCGCTGCCCCGTTGCGCAAAGGCATGGCGTTCCAATATCGCATCTGGTCACGAACAGAAGCGATGCGGACGGTCGGGTTCTGGGCCATCTTCATCGCGTTTCTGCTGGTCCTCGTAGCCCAGACGGGCTACGTAATTCACCAGGTCACCTTCCTCGAAGAGCGCCTCGGCTCGCGCAACGAAGCCGCCTTCACCCTGAGTGTGACCGCCTTCGGCAGCATCGTCGCCCGACTGATCGTCGGCATCTTCGCCGATGGCATCGACCGGCGTTTGCTCACCATCGTCCTCTTCGTCGTCCAGGCGACGTCGATCCTGCTCATCATTCACACGGACAGCGTGGCCGCCACGTGGGTGCTGACACTGATCTTCGGCTTCACCATCGGCAATATCTACATGATGCAGTCGCTCATCGTTGGCGAACTCTTCGGCATGGTCTCGTTCGGCGCAATCTTCGGCCTCATTTCACTCGCCGGCCAGGCCGGAAGCGGAATCGGCCCAATCGGTGTCGGCTTTCTCCATGACCAGACCGGAAGCTACACCGTGCCCTTCACCGTGACCGCCATGATCACCTACTTCGCCGCAGTGGCCGTGCTCTTCGCAAAGCCGCCGAAAGAGGCCGAAGCCGAAGCGACAAACCTTCTCGAGGTAACCGCCGCCGGCGCAGAATAAGCCAGGCTGGCCAGCGCGCCGATCCTTCTCGCCCCGCGAACCGCCCGAAAGAGAGCCACCAATGCCTTCACACCAAACTGCCCACCGCATCTTTTTCGGGGGTCCGATCCTCACGATGGAG
>JBATAT010000365.1:0-11120 GCA_049662005.1 Tepidiformaceae bacterium | reverse complement strand
AGAGAGAGAGAGAGAGAGACCATCGTCTCGCCCGGTACTCGGTTTCGTGGCTTCAATATACACTATTCGTGCAGGCTCTTCCCCTTTCCTGTTTCCTGTTTCCTCTTGCCTCTTTCCCCTCGACAATGCTCATCGTTATGACGCGTGCAATCCTGCTAATCGCAGCAATCTCGGCCGGAACCGCGTATTTCGACCCCGGCAGCTACCGCTGGGCCGGCGCCGTCGGGCTCGCTTTGGTGTTCGCGTTTCTCGGTCTCAAACTCCGTGCAGTCCTCCGTCGCCGTGCCGCCCACCGCACCCTCGAAGGCCTGCGCAAACTGCACCCCCACGAGTTCGAGATGGAGGTCGGCCGCTGGTTGCGGCGCGATGGCTGGCGCATCGAACACCGCGGCGGCACGGGAGATGGCGGCATCGACCTCATCGCTCGCAGGCACGGCGAGACCATCGCCGTCCAGTGCAAGCGCTACGCCGAAACAGCCGCAGTCAGCGCCGCGCAGGTGCGCGACCTCTACGGCGCCGCCGTCGCCCTCCGAGCCGACTCCGCCCTCCTCGTCACAACCGGTCGAGTCTCAGCACCCGCGGTCACCTGGGCCGCCACCCTCCCCGAAGGCCCACCCCTCCACCTCCTCGACGCCACTGCCCTGGCAGAACCGGCCACGCGTAAATCTCTCCTCTCCCACAATTGGCAGAGGATGTGAGGCACTCGGAACTCGTTACTCGGAACTCGGGACTCTCGTGTGCCATTCGGTCGCCGCTTCGTACGCTCTGGCCGTTCGCAGAACGACAGCCTCCTGGAACGGCCCGCCCGCGATCTGCAACCCAATCGGAAGCCCTTCGCTGTTGAATCCGCAGGGCAAGGAGATGGCGGGAACACCAGCGAGGTTGAAGGGCAACGTCAGCGAGGCGAAGGCGCCGCCCGTGGTGAGCTTCATGCCTTCAACTTCGACCTGCTCTTCGCCAATCACCGAAGCCACCTGCATCGTGGTCGGCGTCACCATGACGTCGACGGATTCGAACGCTCGCCGGACTCCTTCTTTAATGTCGTAACTCGCGCGATACGCCGCGGTCAGCCCGATAGCGTCAGGCAGGGGCAACTTCAGCACCGCCGTCATCTCGGCGCCATACATCTCCGGGTGCTTTTCGAAGTATGGCCGATGGAAGAGTTGGCCTTCGGCCGTAATCAGCTGCCACGCTGTGTTTGTCTGTTCGCGGGTAAACCCGGCATCGATTTCGGTCACTTCGGCGCCGAGGCTTTCGAACAAGAGGATGGCTTCTTCGACTGCAACCCTAACCTCAGCGTCTAAGAGGCCGAAGAACTGCGTCCGGGGAATGCCGATCCGGAGTCCGTTCACGCCTCCGTCGAGGCCGTCACAGTAGTCCGGGACTGGCATCGGAACGGTCGCGAAATCGTCCGCATCGTAGCCAGCGATGGCCTGGAGCATGATGGCGGCGTCTTCGACGGTGCGGCAGATCGGCCCGGGGTGGTCGAACTGCCATGACATCGGGATCACGCCCGCCTTGCTGACCCGCCCGAAGGTCGGCTTGATGCCGACCGCGCCACAGAGGGCCGCCGGGATGCGAATACTCCCTCCGGTGTCGGTCCCGAGGGTTCCGCCGGCCATGTGGGCCGCGATTGCCGCACCACTTCCGCCGCTGGAGCCCCCGGGGATCCGAGCCAGGTTCCACGGATTGTGGGTCGCCCCGGTATGCACGTTGTTCGTGGTCGTGCCCCAGGCGAACTCGTGCGTGTTCGTCTTCCCGAGGAGCACGGATCCCGCCTCACGCAGTTTTCGCGCAGCAGTGGCGTCTTTCTCTGGCACCCGGCCGGCGAGCACCTTCGAACCACCGGCAGTGGCTATGCCCGCAGTGTCGTAGAGATCCTTCAGGCCGATGGGAACGCCGTGAAGCGGCCCCTTATACTCGCCCGCCCCGATCTCTGCATCTGCTGCCTTCGCATCCGCCCGCGCTCGCTCGGAGCTCACCAGGACGTAGGCGTTGATTGAGGGGTTGAGCCGTTCGATTCGCGCGAGGTAGGCCTCTGTCAGTTCGGTCGAAGAGATCTCCCGGCGGACAAGCCGCTCGGCCGCCTGGGCAATGGTGAGTTCGGTGAGTTCATCCTGCATCGTCGAATCCTCGTCTGTTTCGTGAAGCGAATACTCACCGTCCGAAGGAAATCCGACAACTCCCCGGAGATACCTGCCCTATTGATCCTATTTACGCGAGCCGACAAAGTTACGTAGCGCAATGTCGAACGACACCAACACCCCCGCGCTCTACGCCACGGCCGCTGCTGCTGCCGCTGCGCGGGCGCGCGGGCAATGCTGGCGGTCGGTCTGACCAGGCACTAAATCGAACATGAAGACCGCCCCCGAGGCGGTTTTTCTGTGACAGGGCTGCCTTGAGGGAGACAGGGGAACCCAGCATGACTTCTACGAGTGCAGGCTCAGGGCGATTTGTCTCGCGCCGGATGCAGGCGGTGCCGCCTTCTGGTATCCGGAAATTCTTCGATCTCCTCAGCACGATCGAGGATGTCATCTCCCTCGGTGTCGGCGAACCCGATTATGTAACCCCTCAACCGATTTGCCAGGCCGCGATCGACAGCATCAACCGTGGCGATACCCACTACACTTCGAATTACGGGCTTCCAGAACTCCGCGAAAAACTCAGCGACCACATCTTTCGCCTCTACGGCGTCCACTACGACCCGCGCAACGAAATCATCATCACGAGTGGATCGAGCGAGGCGTTCGACATCGCCCTTCGCGCGCTCCTCGACCCCGGCGACGAAGTACTCTGCGCCGACCCCTGCTACGTGGCATACCTCCCGGCGACGCTGATGGCCGGCGGGCAGTTCGTACCGGTTCCCACCTATGCCCAGAACGACTTTCGCCTGCTTCCCGCAGACCTCGAAGCAGCGATCACTCCTCGGACAAAGGCGATCCTTCTCGGATATCCATCGAACCCGACGGGCGCGACGATGGGGCGCGAAGACCTCGTGGCCGTCGGCGAGGTGGCGAAAAAGCACGATCTGGCTGTGATCAGCGACGAACTGTATGACCGCATGACATACGTCGGTCAGCACACATGCTTCTCGGGCCTCCCGGGGATGCACGGGCGCACCGTCCTCCTCGGCGGCTTTAGCAAGGCCTACGCGATGACCGGCTGGCGGCTGGGCTGGGTGGCTGCCCCCGGACCGCTCGCGGAAGCAGTGATGAAGGTTCACCAGTACGTGATGATGTCGGCGCCGACTGCCTCGCAGTACGCAGCGATCGCGGCGATCGACCACGGCGAAACGTTCATCAGCGAGATGGTCGAGGAATACGACCGCCGCCGCCGCCTGATCGTCGAGGGGTTTCGAGCTATCGGGCTGCCAACCTTCGAACCAAGGGGTGCGTTCTACGCATTCCCCGACATTTCCGGCACGGGGTTCGATAGCGTGACGTTTAGCGAACGACTGCTCGCCGAAGAACGCGTGGCAGTCATCCCGGGGAGCGCCTTTGGCCGCCATGGCGAGGGCTATGTGCGCGCTTGCTATGCCAGCAGCTTCGAACAGATCGAGCGTGCACTCGAACGAATCGGCCGTTTCGTGCAGAGGAACCAGTGACAAACCAAACGTTTCCTCTGCGCGCCGTTTACCAGCCTGTTCCACAACTGTGCGTACGGGTTGGCGCGGGGTGTACGATCCTAAGAACGATAGAAGGATGATCTCATGACCCAGGACCTCGTTGAATTCGAAGAGGAATTCGCTTCCGACCGCCCACCAGGCGTCGACCACCTTTTTGGCACCACCGCTCGAAATACTGCTGAAGGCACTGAGTCGCGAACAGTACTCACCCGCGATGAAGACGTTCACCTTCGACCCCGGCCGTACGGCTGGCTGGAAGGCGACTTCGCCTTCGAGCGCTTTGGCAAGGGGCATCTCTGCATCGCGCCGACGGCGACGCCAGGTGAACTGCACATCGAAGCCGATGTCCGGCGTGCGGGCGGACCCGATGTACACATCGACGCCAGGGTGCGTGAGAGCTGGCTCGCCCGGGCGGCCTCCATCGACGATTCAATACCCGCGAGCGTTCATGTCGTCCAGGGCCTTATTCGGCTGGCCGAGATTCCCCGGCAATCGACCGTAAAGGTGCTTTTCCGGGGCGAATAGCGGTCGCTGGCGTCCCTCCGAAAGCTGACCCGGGACGCGACCGGCCTCTGTTCACCATTGATAGATAACAAGACAGTCGTGAATCAAAACTTGTAATCGAGCGACCGGCTGGTACGATTCCGCGCCAACGGGCCAAGAGCCCACGGAGGGGATTGTGACTCAAATTCGGCGCTATTTTGGAATTGTGTTCGCTCTGGTTGTTGTAGCCGCTGCTGTTCCGCTGCTGGCCGCCTGCGGCGGCGGTGGTGACGACGGAGGCAGCGGCAGCAACAGTACGGTCGATCTCGGCGGTGCGGTGGCCCTCAAGACGGACATCCCGAAAGACCTGCCCGACCAGATCATCGAAGTGAAAGACAACTCCTTCACGCCGGACTCGGTCACGATCAAGGCCGGGACGAAGGTCATCTGGAAGTGGGTCGACACCCAGAACAAGCATTCCGTACAGATGCTCGGCTCGACGTCACCAGAACAGTCTTCCGGGACCTTCGAAGCCAAGTTCGATCAGAGTGGCAGTACGATCAGCTACCAGTGTGGTGTACACAAAGAAGCGATGACCGGGAAGATCATCGTCGAGTAGGACTCGCAACAAGGAATGATCACACGGCGGCCTGCCCCCTATGGGGTGGGCCGTACGCGTGCCCGCGGCGCCGGCAGATTTGTTTCGCTGGTCAAAACTGAATGTGGAGAAGAGATTGGTCGGGGTGCCGCGATTCGAACGCGGGACCTCTTGTACCCCATACAAGTGCGCTACCAGGCTGCGCTACACCCCGAGACTACTGGCGGCCCCGTGGGAACCTCGATCAAATCTACGGATTCGGCGGTCCTTGGTCAAAGTTTTCCTACAGCTCCAACTCAATCCCGACGGGGCAGTGATCCGAACCCATGATGTCGGATTCGATGAAGGCGCTGGTGACTTTCGGGGCGATGTCGTCGCTGGCCATGACATAGTCGATTCGCCAGCCGATGTTCCGGGCGCGGCGGTCGCGCCATGCATCCCAGTAGCTGTAGGCATCCCGGGCATCGGGGTGGAGCGAGCGGAACGTGTCGACGTAACCGTTTTCGATGATCTTCGTAATCCAGGCGCGTTCGTGGGGCAGGAAGCCGGTCCCCTTGAGCGCCTCGTCCGGGCGCGCGAGGTCGATCTCGTTATGTGCGATGTTGAAATCGCCCATGAAAATCACACTTCGACCCTGGTCGCGGAGGTGATTCACGTGGTCGAGGAAGGCCGCGTAGAAGTCCATTTTGTATTGCATCCGCTCATCGCCGCGGCCAGCATTAGGGAAATATGAGGTGAGTACGGTATACTCCGGGAAGTCGGCCTGGATGACGCGACCCTCGACATCAAAGTGTTCGAGGCCCAGGCCGAGGCGGACTTCGAGCGGCTCTTCTTTCGAAAGCAGGATCGCACCGCTGTAGCCGGCACGTTGAGCCGGGTGCCACCAGCTTCGGTATCCGAGAGCCGTCCAGGGCTCGTCAGGCACCTGATCCGGAGTCGCTTTCACTTCCTGGAATCCCACCACCGATGGCTGGCTCGATTGAAGCCAAGCCTGCAGGTGGCCCGACTTGATGGTTGCCCTCAGGCCGTTCACGTTCCACGAACAGATCTTTACGGTGTTCACCGCCAAACGGTGGCGCACCCCCGCCAGTGGCGCAAGCTCCAGAGACCATCCGGAGCCGCTACTCAGGCCACACCCTGGCCGCCGGTTCCTTTTCTCGAAGGGCCGTACCAAGCCTGCGAACAAGGTCGCTCGCCTTCGCAGGTCCGACACTCAGCGCGCGTGAATCAAACGAGAGGGAAACTCCTGATCGATTTGTTCACGCAAAGCTGCCGATACTACTCAGTAGAAAGAAGTAAGAGGAAACACATGACCGCATGTCCTCGCTGCGATGCCCGATTTACGGGCGCGCCGGACATCGAGCGGCAGTGGATCGAACGCCACGTGAGACGCCACGGCCAAACGCGCCTGGCCAACGTCTTCGGTGAGCCGAAGAACGATCCCCGCACGCTCCATCCAGCCGCCTGAATCCAGGCAACGCAACAGACCGCAAGGGGTCCTTCAGCAATGAAGGGCCCTTTGCTATTGGCGCTAACTCACCACCCGAGCCACCACGACTGCGGCTGCGGCCACGCCCGCAACGATGACGTACTCGCCAGCTGTCATCAGGTCGAGGTCACGGTCGAGGAGATGGTGGACGATGCCTGTCGCGAGGTAGAACGCGATGAGGAGAAGGGCGCCGGCGAGCAATCCATCGAGCGGGAAGAAGTAGAGGGCCAGCCGGAATTCGCCGAGGGTGATGCCAATCGCCAGCCCGACGAGCAGGCTGCTAACGCCAAGGATCCGGCTCTCGCGCAGCAACTCCATAGAGAGCAGCACGCTCACGCCGCCGACGAACATTCCGGCAAACGGGACATCGAAATCGCGGGTGTAGATGACCGTGAAGAACGAAAATGCCACCAGGTAGGTCGCGACGGCCATGAACACCCGGAACGGCCCGTACAGCCGCCCCTCGGGGTTCACCGTTTGGAATTCGCCGAAGGCCGCCAGCCCAACGGTCAGCCCGGCGAGCACCGCCGCGCCCTGGCGGGCGTAACTCTCGAGAGCGTGGTCGATGAACAGGCCCGAACCGAGCACGGCAAGTGCCGGGAGAAAGGTGAAGACAACCGAGTCGATCGGTCGCAGTGAGATCCACTGGGGATGGCTTTTTACGAGTCCATCGGTGCCCAGTGCGACCATGAGCGTGGTCAACAGGAGGATCCAGGGCTGCTCCGGCCGGAGCGAAACGTAGGCGCCGATCCCAAGAGCAGCGAGCCCGCCGATGAGTACCGTCCGGCTGGTGACACTCGTGGCGCCGGGCACTGGCCGCATGTTCGCTGCGGACGCTGATGTCACTCGGCGGCGAAGGTCGGCGATTCGAGGCCGTAAAGTTCGGCGCCGTTTCGCCACCAGAGCCGCTCACGCTCGTCGTCGGTCAGGCCAAGCTGGTCGTAGATGATCTCGAATCGGTCGATATGGGCGCGTATCTCATCCATGCCGCAATCGCTGCCGAAGATCAGCTTCTCGACGCCGAACTCGCCCTGCGAATTTGCTGCCAGCAACTTTCGTTCGACCATGTGCCGTTCGATGGTTTCGCCGCCACTCATGTCGAAGTACACATTATGTCGCCAGCGGGCGGTTGACGTGGCGAAATCGTAGTTCCCCTGGTTACCCAGGTGGGCGCCAATGATTTTGAGGCGCGGCAGCCGGTTGGCAATCGTATCGAGGTGGAGGGGTGACATCCGCATTGCCGAGACATTCCGCGGTGGCATTCGGTCCTGCATCGCCGTCATGCGCTGGTAGGCAGCAGCGGCTGCGGCATCGCGCCGCGGGTGCGTAATCGAGTAGTCCAGGCCGCCGCCAATCACGCCCATGTGGAACAGGATGGGCATGTTGAGTTCCTGCGCTTTTGCGTAGGCAGGTAAGTAGTCCGGCTCATCGTATGGCCGCTGGACGCCGATAAGCTTCAACCCGCGATATCCCATCTCGTGGAGACGTCCGACACCCTCGCCGTCGATCTCCTCGGGGTCGATTACTGCCACGGGGATGAACATCTCGGTGTATTTCTGCGCTATCTCCATGCCGCGTTCGTAGCTTGGCCCGAACCTGCCGCCGGTGAGGAGGCACGCCTTGGTCACTCCGGCGTCGTTCAATCGTTGCACCAGCTTGTCGACCATCGGTTCCGGGTCTTCGTCGGGATTTTCCCAGTTGCGAGGGAAATGCACGTGGATATCGAAAATCTTCATCTAGCCTGCCCGGTTCCAAGAACTGTGTGATTGAGTCTAACAGTTGAACACCTGCTGGAAACCGGTCCTATTTTCGCAACCCTTTCCCGCCGCCGAAAAAGCCAAGGATGGGCGAACCAGCCCCCAGCAGAAAGCCGAACTGGTACCACCCGGTATCGCGACCGGTGTTAAAGACCGGATACTTTTGCCAGACGTCGAGGGCGTGGGCAATGAGCACCGGCCAGGCGCTAATTCCGTTCCAGAGTCCCCAAAGAAAATTCTCCATGTCTCCATTCAACTACATCGAAGCAAACGCGACAGTGCCGTCGCGCTCGCGCTCGCCGTGTTCGCGTCTTTCGGATTAGGCTGGATCCGTGCGCTCTCGACCGTTCATGGCTCTCTACGTCGCAGTCTTCGTCGCGACCATGGGCATCTCGATGGTTTCGCCGCTCCTCCCGGTCTACGCAAAGGAGCTCGGCGCGAGCGGTGTTTGGCTGGGGCTTACCTTCTCGGTCTTTGCAATCGTCCAAACGTTCTTCGGCCCGTTCGCGGGCAGACTATCGGACCGGTATGGCCGCAAACCGTTCATCGTCGCGGGCCTGCTGGTGTACTTCATCGCGGCAGTGGGCTATCTCTCGGCCCAGAGCTTCTATCAGGTCATCGCCTTCCGAGCGTTCAGCGGACTCGGCACCAGCCTGATCTTCTCGGTTGCGAGGGCGTACGTCGGCGACATGACGCCGAAAGGCCAGGAAGGTCGCTGGCTCGGCGTCTTCGCCACCGCCGATATCATCGGATTTGGCACCGGCCCGCTCTTCGCGGGCGTCCTGCGCGAACTCGTCGGCTTCCGGTCGGTGTTCGTCGCCATGGCGGCACTGATGGCACTGAGCGCGTTCATCCTGATGTGGTGGTTGCCGCGGCACAGCCCGGCCGAGGAGCTTCGGCGGGCGCACCTGGCCGGCGGCGGCACCCGGGAGAAGCAGATCTCCTTCGTGGTCGCACTGAAGGATCGGCTCGTCCTCGCGGTGACAGCCCACCAGGGCCTCATCTCGCTGGCGATGGGGGCGTCGTTCAGTTTCCTTGCCCTGCGCCTGGAAGACGGCCTCGGCGTTGGCCCGCTGCTTATCGGCATCGCCTTCGCGACGCAGGACATCACTGGCGGCATGGCCCAGCCGCTCTTCGGCCGCCTCGCCGACCGCTATAGCCGCCGCCTGCTCGTCTCAACCGGCCTCCTCATCAACGGGGCATTGCTCGCGTGCGTTGGCATCGTGCCAGCGTACTGGATGATGATCCTGCTCCTGTTCGCAATGGGAGCGAGCGGTGCGATCTCCCAGGTTTCGGCCAGCGCGCTCCAGGTTGTAGCCGGGCGCCGCACCGGGATGGGGACGGTCCTCGGGCTGGGCTCAGCATCGAATGGAGCAGGCATCGTCATCGGGTCGGTGGTAAGCGGAGTCATCGTCGACATCGAAGGCCTGGCCGCGGCGTTCTTCCTCGGTGGGGCGATCATGGTGGCCGGCGTTCCGGTATTCCTGTTCCTATCGCGCGGCGTCGAAACGCGCGAAGTCGAACCTGACCTCCCGGCCGGGGTCATCCCGGACGCCGCTGGCGGCAATTAGCGCCCCTGCCTGAACCGCCTTCAGGTCGAAACCACGCGACTCGGGCATTCGACCAGCGGGCAGCGCCCACATGCCGGTTTCCGGGCGGTGCAGATTCGACGCCCGTGTTTGATGAGCAGCATGTGGAACGGGTAGAAGTCGGCTTCGGGTACGATCTGTTCGAGAAGGTCATGCGCCTGGTCCGCGGAGGTTTTTTCGGGGATCAATCCGAGCCGCTTGCTGACGCGCTCCACGTGGGTATCCACGGGCAACGCGGGCCGCCCCAGAGAAAAGAGGAGCACGCAGGCTGCAGTCTTCGGGCCTACGCCTGGTAAGGCTCGGAGCCACGTCCGTGCCTCTTCGAGCGGCCATTCGTCGAGGAATCCAACGTCCCAGTCCGGTGAGTGCGCCGAGACTTCGCGCAAGATCGCCTGGATGCGGGGAGCTTTCTGCTGGGCGAGTCCACCGTTCTGGATGGTGGCAATCAGTTCTTCCACCGGTGCATCGCGAATCGCGTCCCACGATGGATATCGGCGCATCATCTGCACGAACGCCCGCCCGCTGTTCGTATCGGCAGTATTCTGCGAGAGGACCGTGAGGATGAGTTCGGCGAGGGGGTCATTGCTTATCTGTGGCACGGGCCGGCCGTACAGCGGCGACAACAGTTGGATGACTTCTTCCGGCGAAAAGGTCATTTTCGTTCGAGCATCCTCTGCGCGACTCCCGGGAGCAGCGGGATGCGATCAACTTCGCGCGCGTAGGTCGATTCGCCACGTTGGACCGCAAAGAATGCGTTCCAGAGGTAAGGGAACTTCGCACTCGCGAACATCCACGGCCGGGGTGCGCGGCGCAACATTCCGTAGAACATGAACCCGATCTGGCGCGCGGCACGAAGTTCGGGCATCAGTTCCCGGTTGATGTCGGCCTGGTATCCCTCAATCTCGCCGCCACCGAGCCCTCGCAGGATGTTCCGTGCCGCCAGCCGGCCCGATTCGATCGCGTAGGAGATGCCTTCTTCGGTGAACTCGTCGGCTAACCCGGCACTGTCGCCGACCAGAAGCGCTCGTTCGTTTGCGATGGGTTCGGTCTTCCTTCGAAAGCGGATCTTATGGCCCCGAGCGATGTCGACCTTCGCATCGGTAAGCCCCAGGGAATCCACAAAGGCTTGGACGTGAACCTTCATCCGTCCGGCCTGGTCCGGAGGCAGGACGATCCCGATGGAGAGCACTTCCGCCTTCGGGAAGACCCAGGCGTAGCCCCACGGCTGATAGCCCAGGTGGATGAGGGCAGTGTTGCGGTAAGCCTTCTGGCGAATCGAAGGCGCTCGTACCTCCACTTCCCAGGCGGCGCACTCGGCGATGCCCTCGCCGAGACCAACCATCTTCCCTACCGGTGAATGCGCGCCATCGGCACAGATGAGGTAGTCGGCTACCGCCTCGAAGCCGTCGGCGCGAATCGATAGCGGGCCATTGCTTGAAACGTCCCGTACGACCGTGCCCGGACGGAACTCGACGCCGGACTTTCGTGCTTGATCGAGCAGCAGAGCGTCGAAGCGTTCCCGCATCACCATGTGCGCGAATGGTTTGCCCGAATCGCGTACGAAGTGCGGGCCATCGGC
>JBATAT010000364.1:0-3236 GCA_049662005.1 Tepidiformaceae bacterium | reverse complement strand
CAAAGCTCACCGCGATAATCGAGCCGGAATCGGACGACGATTCCTACTGGGTCACGCTGAGCAGCGTGTACTTCAAGCCGTTCAGCCTCGGCCCCGAGGCCGGCATCGTCGTCCCAATGTTCACGACCGAAGATTCGATCCTCGGAAACTTCGGGGTCGACCACCCGGCGTACATGGCAGAGACCGGCTTTTACAGCTACGCGAACGCCGAAATCCTGACGCGGGCGAACTTCGAACGCGCCGCGGACGACTTGAAGGCGCTCTACGGCGAGTTCGAACCGCTTGGCGGCAGTTCGTACAGCCCGCTCGGAAGCGTGCTCGAAGGCTACAGGGACAGCGCCAGCTACCAGCAAACTCCCCTCACCATCCTCCTGCTCGAGGTTTCGGCGGTAGCGCTGTTCTATGTGATTCTCATCGCGCTCGTCATCGTCGAACGCCAGGCCGACGAGATCGCGCTCCTGCGCAGCCGTGGCGCCACAACCTTCCAGGTCGCGGCTATGTACCTGCTTGAGGGTCTCATCATTGGAATCCCGTGCATCCTGCTCGCTCCGTTCCTTTCCGGGGCGGCCACAGCGGCGCTGGGGCTCACGCCCACCTTCAAGAACGTCAACGGCGGGGAACTCCTGCCGGCCGTGATCCCCCTGTCTTCGTTTGCCTGTGCGGCGGGCGGGGTTGTCCTTTCGATCATCGTTCTCCTTGTCCCGGCCATCGTCGCCGCACGCAAGAGCGCAGTCGCTCGCCGCCGCGAACAGGCCCGGCCCGGCGTCTCGTTCTTCCAGCGCTACTACCTGGACCTGGCGCTTGCTGCAGTCGCGGGACTGCTCTTGTTCGAACTCCAGCAACGCGGATCGGTCTTCGAGCCGTCGTCGACTGGCGGGGTGACATCGGACCCGCTGCTGCTGGCATCACCCGCGATCCTGATGCTCGCCGCCGCGGCCTTGCTACTCCGGTTCTACCCGATCGCCTTGCGACTCGGGGCGCGAATCTTCGGCCGCAAAGCCTCGCCCTCGGTGGCTGTCGGCCTCTGGCAGGTGGCTCGAAGCCCGGGTAACTCGGCCCGGTTGGCGCTGCTGCTCACCATGGCGGTTGCTGTTGGCACCTTCGCGGCGAGCTATTCCGCGACCGCGAAGCAGACCTACAACGAGCGTGCGAAGTACGCCGCCGGCGTCGACTGGCGCGTGGCCGGCGGCAGGACGGGCAACCTTGGCCAGAACGGACCGGTCGTCGACAAGTCGTTCAGCAGCCTGCCGGGCGTTGAATTGGCGACGGCGGTCATCCGTACGAACGGTTCGCCCGCCGTCGCGGGGTTTTCGAACCGCAGCTTCCAGGTGCTCGGCGTCGACCCCGACAAAGCGGCCGAATTGCTCTGGTTCCGCGACGATTTCGCCGACCGGCCGCTCCGCGACCTGATGGCCGAACTTGGCGCGCCTGAACCCCTGAAAGGCAAGACCCTGCCGCCAGGAACAACCCGGTTGAAGGTCCAGGTCAACAGCTCCGATCAGCGCGCCGTGCAGACGCTCTGGGCGCGCGTGGTCGATAAGGACCAGGGCGTGCAGATGCTCGAATTGGGTGAGGTCGCCGGCGAGGGCTGGCACGAACTGACCGCCGACCTCGGCAAGAACAGCGATGGCGAGTACAACGAACCCCTCGTGTTGATGGCTATCCTGGTGACCGAGCCATCAAGCAGGTTCAACGCCCAGGACCTCACGATCCTGCTCGATGACCTGACGGCGGTGTCCGCCGCGGGCTCCGAGACGTTGCTCGATGGATTCGAATCGACCGTGCCAGCGTGGGCGCCGCTCCCGAGCACGCTCTCGAAGCAGGACACATTCGAGGTTGCGAACGAAGGTGCGCTGACCGGCAAGGGCGTCGGCAAACTCACCCGGTTCGCGGGCCAGAGCACGCCCGTCTGGGGAGCCTACGTGGTCCAGTCTTCGATCCCCTTGCCGGTGATTGTGAGCGATGCGTTCTCGGCCTCGACTGGCATCCCGAAAGGCGGTTCGGGGTTCGTCACGGTAGGCGATACGCTCGTCCCGATTACCATCCGCGACACCTTCCACCTCATGGCGACGCTGAACACCTTCGAAGGCCCCGCCGTGGTTTTCAATCGCGACCAGTTGCTTTCGTGGATCAACACGGTCGACCTGGTCACGCCCCCCGGCATCAACGAAGGCTGGTTCAAGCTCGAGCCAGGAGTCGACCGCGAAGCGCTCGCGGAGAAGCTCTCGGGGCCGCCGGACTACCTGGATTCGGTCTACGACCAGGCCGCCGAACTCGACTCACTCGAGCGCAACCCGCTTATCGCGGCTGGCGGGGCCGGCATCCTCTACATCGCGTTCGGCGCAGTCATCTTGCTGGTGGCGGCAGCTCTCCTGGTCTCGCTATGGGTTTCGGTGCAGCGCCGCCGGAGCGAGTTCGCGGTGCTGCGGGCGATGGGCCTCTCCCGCGGTGGAGTCGTTCAACTGCTCGCCTTCGAATACGCGATTGTCGCCGTCCTCGGGCTTGTCGCAGGCGGATACCTCGGTCGCCTGGTCGGGCAGCGCATGCTGTCGTTCCTGAACGTGGATGAGCGAGGCAATCGCGCTGAACCCGGCTTCCTGCTCCAAACCGAATGGCTGCTGGTAGCCGCAGGGGGAGCCATCGTGCTCGGGGTGTTCGTGGCCGCGCTGTTCTTCGCGGGCAGGCTCATTAGCAGGACGAGCGACGCCGCGGCCTTGCGGACCGAGTGACTACTTCGCCCCGCCGGTGAGGACGAAAACCCCGCGCGAGACATCCGGTGTGCCATCGGCGGCCGTGTGAACCGCAAGCCGGTCGCCGGGCTGGATGTCGGCAGGTTCGCCCTGGCGTAACAGGCGAATCGGCGCGCCATCTTCGACGAAGAGCGTTCCCGGCCCCGTCGACGTCTTTGTCACCCCACTCTTCCCGTCGAATGATTCGAGCAGGGCCGAAACCACCGTGCGCTCCTTCGGGTCACGCGAGAGTTCGTGGCCGAGGAAACCATCGGCCAGGGGGATGGGTTCGCCGTCGAAGGCAATCTCCCCCTGGGGCGGTGCGAACGCCATCAGCTTGATCGTGTAGTTGCGGACTTCGTTCGGGATCGCGATAACGCTGACCACCAGCGGTGGCTGGAGCTCGGCAGCCGTCGCGGGCTCGAGCAGCCAGACGTGCGTGCCGGCCGGCAGGGCGAGATCGATCGAAGTGGCTTCGCGGCCCGTCCCGGTTGTGACCTTGATGGT
>JBATAT010000363.1:0-7710 GCA_049662005.1 Tepidiformaceae bacterium | reverse complement strand
TCGTTCACGGTGGCCTGAGGCGCCAAGTGACAATGAGTCACGGCGTGTGGCCTAATGCGCGGCACAACTCCCGGAGGCAACCATGACCACATCATCGACTCGACCCGCGTCCATCGCCGATTCCGCCGTGAACCAGGCAGTCCAGGCACTCATCGAACGTCAGGTTGGCGAGGGCCGCCAGGTCGGCGTGCAGGTCTGTGCGTACAGGGACGGTAAGCCGGTGGTCGACGCGTGGGCGGGCACGATGGGCCCGAACGATCCGCGGCCGATCCAGCCGGACTCGCTTATCCTCAGCTTTTCGGTGACGAAGGGCGTGACTGCACTTGCGATTCACATCCTGGCGGAGCGGGGGCTGATCGATTACGACGCGCCTGTTTCGAAGTACTGGCCGGCATTTTCTGGTAACGGTAAGGAGCACCTGACGGTCGCGCAGGCGCTCGCGCACCAGGCGGGACTGCATGCGATGCCGCAGGGCGCATTCCAGGTGGAGTGGCTGACCGACTGGGATGCCGGGATCAAACGCATGGAGGATGGCATTCCCGCGTACGAACCGGGAACCGCGACTGGCTACCACGCGGTCACGCACGCGTGGATTGCCGGTGGGATCGTGCAGGGTGCGACCGGGCGGCACATCAAGGACATCATTCGGCACGAGATTGCCATCCCGCTGGGGGTCGCGGATTCGATGTTCGTCGGGATCCCGGACGGCCTCGACGAGCGGCTGACGACGCTGGACCTGGCCGTGCTGGGCGAGGGTGCACCGCTGCCTGAAGACGCGGACATGTTCAAGGCGATGCCCAAGGATATGTGGCAGTACTTCAACGATATGGATGTGCGGAAGGCCTGCCTCCCATCGGGGAATGGGCATTTCACAGCGAGGGCACTCGCGAAGATGTACGCGGCACTTGCGGGCGACGGCTCGATCGATGGGATTCGGATGGTGCAGCCAGATCGCATTCGGCATATGCAGCGGTTGGTCACCGAAGACGTGGACCGGGTGCTCCTTTCGCCAGTGCGCAAGGGCATCGGGTTCTTCTTTGGTGGTGATACGAACGGGGTGCCGAGCGCAATGGGTCCGCGAACGACCGCCTTCGGGCACCCGGGTGCGGGTGGTTCGAACGCGTTCTGCGACCCGGAGGTCGGGCTGAGCATTGCGGTGACCAGCAACAAGATGGCGTTTACGCTCCCCGGCGAGGGTGCGACGGAAGAGATCGCCCACGTGATTCGCACGGAACTGGGCGTGGCGTAGGGCCGTTGGCCGTTGGCCGTTGGCCGTTGGCCGTTGATGTTGCGAATCACGTATTGTTCGCGCAAGTTCTACAGTTCGGAGTTCGACGACGATGACCACCACAGAAACCGCACTCAATGGGAAAGTTCAGGCGCTCTTGCTCGACCAGATTGAGCGCGGGACGCAGCTGGGCACGCAGGTCTGTGCATACAAAGATGGCGAGATGCTCGTCAGTACGTGGGCAGGCGAGATGGGGCCGGAAGACCACCGGCCGGTGCAGGCGGATTCGCTGTTCCTGAGTTTTTCGACGACGAAGGGCGTGGCGGCAACGGCACTCCACATCCTCGCCGACCGCGGTGTCATTGAGTACGACGCGCCGGTGGCGAAGTACTGGCCAGAGTTCGCCGCCAACGGCAAGGGGGCGGTGACGGTCGCGCAGGCGATGAGCCACCAGGCGGGGCTCCACACGGCGCCGCCGAACGATGTCACGCTCGATTGGGACAGGGCGATCGATTACATCGCGAACCTGACGCCGGCATGGGAGCCAGGAACCGCCACGGGCTACCACGCGCTGACCTACGCATGGGTAGTTGGCGGGATCGTCCAGGGGGCGACTGGCAAGCACATTAAGGATGTTATCCAGGAGCTCATCGCGCGGCCGCTCGGTGTCGAGGGCGAGATGTACGTTGGCATCCCGGATGGCCTCGAGGATCGCCTGACGACGTTGCAGTTTGCGGCGCCGCCGGCCGAAGGGGCAGCGAACCCGATGGCCGCACTACCAGCCGATCACGATTTCTTCAAGGCGATGCCCCGGGACAACCCGATGGACTACAACTCAATGGAAGTGCGAAAGGCGTGCATCCCCTCGGCGAATGGCCATTTCAGCGCGCGAGCGCTGGCGAAAATGTACGGGGCATTAGCGAACGGTGGTGAAATCGACGGAGTCCGGCTGGTCTCGCCGGAACGGATCGCGCTGATGAGTGCCGTGCAGGTGGAGTCGCAGGACCGGGTGTTGTTCATCCCGCTGGCGAAGAGCATCGGCTTCTTCAATGGCGGCCCAGTGATGGGTCAGCAGGGCGCGACCGGGCCTCGACGCACCGCGTTCGGGCATCCCGGGGCTGGCGGGTCGATCGCGTTCGCGGATCCGGAGGTTGGGCTTTCAGTTGCGGTAACTATCAACAAGATGGCGTCGACGCTGACCGCGGAAGGCCCGACGTTCGAGATATGCGAGTTGATTCGCAACGAACTGGGCGTGAACAGCTAAGAATCGCGAGCGGGTCGCGGGCTATGCACGGCCCTTGAGGATTCCCCACCAGTAGAGCTTCGGCAAGAGGCGGGCCTTCACCTGGTACATCGACCAGCGCTCCTTCGATTGGTCGAAGGGGAAGGTCTCCTGGGGTTCGTTGTTGTAATCGAATTCGGCCATGACAAGTTTGCCGTAGCCGGTGACCAGTGGGCAGGCGGTATAGCCGTCGTAGGTCGCTGCTGGCTGCCGCCCGAGGATGGCTGAAACGAGGTTTTTGACGAGCACCGGGGCTTGCTTGCGAATTGCGGCTCCAGTCTTGCTCGTCGGGAGGCTGCTTGCATCGCCGAGCGAGAAGACGTTGGCGTAGCGGAGGTGACGGAGGTTGTCTTTATCGACTTCGACCCAGCCGTCATTGTTGGCGAGGGGGCTGTTCCGGATGAAGTCAGGGGCACTCATCGGCGGCACGACGTGGAGCAGATCGTAGTGGATGACGGTGCGTTCGCCTGAGTCGAGGTTCTCGAAGGTTGCTTCGCGGGCCGGGCCGTCGACGGCGACGAGGCTCTCGCGGAACTTCGCTTCGATGCCCTTTCGCTGAATGACCTGGCGGAGGGTCTTCGCGTATTTCTCCACCGCGAAGATCGACGGCTGGCCGGACATGAAGAGGAGGTTGGTTTTTTCGCGGACGCCGTTCTTGCGGAAGGTTTCGTCGGCGAGGTAGGCGATCTTCTGCGGAGCGCCGCCACACTTAATGGGCGTGGCCGGGTGGGTAAAGACGGCGGTGCCGCCCTTGAAGTTCTTGATCGCTTCCCAGGTCTTATCAACGAGGTCGTAGCTGTAGTTACTGCAAACTCCGCCTGTGCCCAGTGCTTCGGGCAAGCCCGCGACCTTACCCCAGTTCAGTTGGATGCCGGGAGCGACAACGAGGAAGTCGTAGCCGATGCGGCGGCTGGAGGTAAGCACGACATTCTCCTCCGGCCGGAACTCGGTGACGGCGTCGCGGATCCAGGTAACGTCTTTGGGGATGACGGAGGCTTCCGACCGCTCGGTGGCCTTCTTGTTGACCACGCCCCCACCGACGAGGGTCCAGAGTGGCTGATAGTAGTGCTTTTCGGAGGGTTCGATGAGGGCAACATCGAGGTCCTTCAGGGACCGCTTGAGGCGTGCGGCAACGCTGATGCCAGCGTTCCCGCCCCCGACGATAACAACCTTGTGATGGACATCCGCGGTGTCGGGGAGCAAGCCTGCTTCCGCCTGTAGAACTGTCATGATCTCTCTCCCCTACAAAGTTGACCGACTTAATCAAGTTAATCCAGCGTAGGTGTGCGATTCCAACCCAGATGTGACAAAAGTCACATTCACCGGGGCTGGCACAATGGTGAGCCCGTGGCATGTGGAAGCTGATGGTGAATTCGGCCTACCATGGGGCCGTGAGCCAATACAAAGCTGTCCTCTTCGATATCGGTGGGGTGCTGACCCACTCGCCGGTTACCCGCATCAAGCAATACTGCGCCGACAACGGCATCAGCGATGACGTACGCAGCGCCATCTTCGGGCCGGAGGATGGTCCGTGGTCTCGCTTCGAGCGGAGCGAGCTAACGCGCGACACCTTCGCGGGCGAGTTTGACGAGCACGTCTCGGTGTGCGCGACAACGACAACGGGCCACGGGTTTATGGACTGGTTCTTCCAGGGTTTCGGCGAACGCCCGGAGATGGTTGGCGTTGTTCGACACCTGCGGGGGAAGGTGAAACTGGGCGCGATCACGAACAACGTTTCGCGCGACGAAGTGGGAACGCGGCGCACCTCCGGTGTCGACCTCCCGAGCCTGTTCGAGGTGGTGGTCGAGTCGGCGATCGTGGGGTTCCGGAAGCCACAGCCGGAGATCTTCCAGATCGCGTGCGAGAAGCTCGCGATTGTGCCTACCGAAGCCATTTTCCTTGACGATCTTGGTGCGAACCTCAAGGGTGCTCGGGCACTGGGGATGCACACGATTAAGGTGGACGACACGCTCAGTGCGATCGATGAATTGGAGTCGGCCCTGGGGTTTCCGTTGCCGCGTTCGGGCTGAGGCGGGCCAGAACTGAAAGCCGATATGCTGTTCGCTTCCGAATCCCGTACCCTTTCGAATCGAACAGATCCGACAGGGGGCCACCACCGTGGAGCAATGGGAGACCGAACTCATCGAGAAGGTGCGTGAGCTCAGCCGCGGGACGTTCGCCGAACGGGCTGCTCGGACAGACGCCGAAGGCCGATTTCCGCGTGAGAACGTGGACGAGTTGCAGGCACTCCAGGTGCCGGCGATGGCGCTTTCGAAGGAGTTCGGCGGCCTGGACATCAGCGTCGAAGCGCAGATGCGGATCATGGAGGAGATCGCCTACGGCGATGCATCGACCGCCGTTGCCCTCAATATGCACGTGCTCGTCGCCGGGTTCTTGCAGAGTATGCCGCCATTCGCCCGGCGTAACGCAGTTCTCGAGGACATGGGCAGGAACGGAGCGCTGATTTGCGGACCTGGTTCGGTGCCATCGGGCGGTTTGGACAGTCGCCAGGCAGGATTTATGGCAGTCGAAGACGGCGACTACCTCGTGCTGAATGGCAAGGCCGGCTTCGCCTCGATGAGCGACGGCGCGAAGTATGCACTGATCGGAGCGAGCATCGACCGGGGCGAAGGCAACGAGCCTGATATCGCACTGACGGTGCCCGAGCTTTCGACGCCAGGAATCAAGGTGCTTGGCAATTGGAACGCGATGGGTCTGCGCGGGACGGCCAGCCACGACATCGTGGTCGAGGATGCGCGGATCCCGAAAGCGGAGGCGCTGGTTATTCCTTCGGCGATGTTGCGCATCGTGCTGCAGGCACAGGCGCAGGTGATCGACGTCCAGACGCAGATGCGGGCGCGAGGCGCGATCGGCATCCTCGCGATCTGGCTTGGGCTTTCGCAGGCGGCCTTCGATTTCACGATCGATTATGTGAAGCAACGGCACGGATACCTGGCAGCCCCAACCGCGGCGACCACTGGGAACAACGGATTCCGGTCGGAGCAGGCGTGGGCGCAGTTCGGAATCGGGAATATGGAACACTGGCTCGAAACCGGGCGGATCATCCTCGATGACACGATTCGCCGCCTCGAGACGCCGTTTGCGACACCGCAAGAGTTCACCCGGCACCTGGTCCGCACCGTGTACCACCTGCGGCGCATGAGCGAGGAGGTTTCGCAAGGTGTGATGAAGGTGTGTGGCGCGCACGCGTATGTGAAGAACCGGCCGCTCGAACGGATATTCCGGGACATGGTGGGCGGCAACGTGATGGCCTGGAAGACGGATGAGTTGATGCATTCACTCGGGCTTTCGGCGCTTGGACAACCGATCAGCTTCGTTGGCCCGGCGGGAACGTAAACGGGGGCACTTGACAATCGGGGGCCTGCTGCCGATATTCACGGTAATGCAGACGAACGTCTTCGGCCTCCTTCTTATCTAGCGGCGAGCCCACCCAGGCTGCTCGCCGATACCTCCTGTGCAAACCGCCCAGGGGGTTTTTTTTGGCGAAACGCCGGACGTTCGGGATCTATCGAAATCCAATCGGAGTACCACCCATGCCACCTGAGCCAATCAAACCGAAGGTCATGCCATTCCACAAGTACGTGCCGTTCCGGCCCCTGCCGCTCCGGCTGCCCGAGCGCGAATGGCCGAACCGGCAGACGGAAAAGGCCCCGCTCTGGTGTTCGGTGGATCTGCGCGACGGCAACCAGGCGCTCATCGATCCGATGGACCCCGGGCGCAAGATGCGGATGTTCGAAGCGCTCGTGCTGATGGGTTTCAAGGAGATCGAGGTCGGGTTCCCATCGGCCTCGCAGCCGGACTATGACTTCGTGCGCCAGCTCATCGAAGAGGACCTGATCCCGGACGATGTGACGATCCAGGTGCTGGTGCAATGCCGCCCGGAACTGATTGAGCGGACGTACGAGTGCCTGATGGGCGTGAAGAAGGCGATCGTGCACTTCTACAACTCGACCTCGGTGTTGCAGCGGCGGGTGGTCTTTGGGCTGGAGAAGGATGGGATAACGAAGATCGCGACGGACGCGGCCGCACTGTGCAAGAAGCTCGAAACGAAGGTGCTGGCAGATGCCGATATCCGCTACGAGTACTCGCCGGAGAGCTACACCGGAACCGAAATCGAGTTTGCGCTGGAGGTCTGCAACGCGGTCGCGGAGGTGATCCAACCGACTCCCGAGAAGCGGCTGATCATGAATCTGCCGGCGACGGTGGAGATGTACACGCCGAACATCTACGGCGACACCATCGAGTGGTTCCTCCACCACCTGCCGAACCGGGAGGCGATTTGCCTTTCGCTGCACCCCCACAACGACCGGGGCACGGCGGTGGCGGCGGCGGAGTTCGGCGTGATGGCGGGCGCCGACCGGGTGGAGGGCACGCTCTTCGGGCAGGGCGAACGCACCGGCAATGTCGACCTCGTGACGCTGGCGCTGAACCTTTTCAGCCAGGGAGTCGACCCCGAGCTGGATATCAGCGACATCGATGCGCTGCGACGCGTGGCGGAATACTGCAACCGGATGCCGGTGCCGGCGCGCCACCCGTACGCGGGCGACCTCGTATACACCGCGTTTTCGGGTTCGCACCAGGACGCCATCAAGAAGGGCTTCGAGGCACTCGGGCCTGAGTACAAGGTGTGGGAAGTCCCCTATCTGCCGATCGACCCGAAGCACGTCGGGCGTTCGTACGAAGCGGTGATCCGGGTGAACAGCCAGTCGGGGAAGGGCGGCGTGGCCTACCTGTTGAAGACCGAACACGGGCTCGACCTTCCGCGGCGGCTCCAGATCGAATTCTCGAAGACCATCCAGGCGATTTCCGAGGACACCGGCTCGGAAGTTTCATCGAAGGCGATCTGGGAAGCGTTCCGGGGCGAATACCTCCCGGAACTTCCGCGGATGGAGTTGCTCTCGCACGAGATGCGCACGGGAAACGGCAAGGCCAGCACGACCGCGAGGATCCGGGTCGGGCAAGACGTGCGCGACGTTTCGGGCGATGGGAACGGGCCGATCGACGCCTTCGTCCATGCGCTCCAGCGAGACCTTGGCCTTCAGATCGAGGTGCTCGACTACTCGGAGCACGCGGTGAGCGCCGGCGCCGACTCGCAGGCTGTCGCCTATGTCGAAGCGCGCAGCCCCGAGGGCGTCTGCTGGGGGGTTGGGATGGATGCGAACATCCTCGTTGCTTCGCT
>JBATAT010000362.1:0-1545 GCA_049662005.1 Tepidiformaceae bacterium | reverse complement strand
ATCCAGGAACTGCTCGGCAAGCGATTCGAACCCGACATGAGGCCTCGCGATGAACGGGTCGTGAGCGGATTGCAGAAGGTACTCGAGAACCTGGCAGCGCGGTAACGCCGGCAACATTGCGAGTCGTCGATGCCCCGCATCGGGGAGGGTCGTCCCGTTGCGTTCGCGGATAAGCGGCTCGGTGGGTTGCGTCTGCTTGGTAACGGCTACGCCGCCTACAGCTCCTCGAGCAACTGGTCGAGCCGCGCGTAGCCCTCGATCAGGCCGGCATCGATGAACGAGTCGCGGTACTCGAAGCTCTCAACGAGCGACTGCGCGGTGAGCCGGGTACGGCCTTCACCCAGGTCCTCGAAGCGGTGCTTCTCCAGGACAACGAAGTCCGCGACGCCGTCGGGAGAGAACGTCTGCACGATCAATTCATTGGGGATGACGTCATGGAACGAGCCGTGCACGCTGCCCGCCATCTCTGGTCCGGACATCGTGATACGGTATGCGCCGCCGGTCCGGCAGTCGTATTGGTCGAACCGGACCGAGTAGCCGTCGGGCCAGTTCCACCGCGCAAACAGCTCGGGTTCGACGTGGGCGCGGAAGACCTTCGCCACCGGGGCGTCGAACTCCCGGATGATCCTTACCACCGGCACCTTGTCGTCAACGATGACTTCGGCTTCTTTCACTTTGCTTCTCCTTTTTCTTCGTCGGGCAGTTCAGTCAGCAAGGCATCGAGGCGCTGATAGCGTTGCTCGGCCTGCCTGCGGTACCGCTCGATCCATGTGGTCATGAGGTCGAAAGCCTCTGCTTCGAGGTGGACAGGCCTTCGCTGCGCTTCCCGGCGCCGGCTGACCAGGCCAGCTTGCTCGAGCACCCGCAGGTGTTTGGAGACGGCCTGGACCGACACGTCGTACGGCTCGGCTAACTCGTTGACCGTAGCGTCGCCCATGGTCAGACGGGCGACCATGTTCCGCCGCGTGGGATCGGCCAGTGCCGCGAACACGCGTGTGAGCTGATCGGCCGCCGCCATGTCGCCACCTCCGTGTATCCAACCGATTGGTTGAATACGCTCACGGTACGACGACCGACCACTCTCTGTCAACCGATTGGTTGAATACGCGGATGTGATCCGCGTCGCAAGCGGCATGCCCGCTGATCCGGCTGGCCTGCCGCCGGACTACGACGAGAGCTCAGCCCGGCGCGACCACCAGCCCTCGGCGGCGGACATTGCGCGCTCGGCCTCGCGGATGCCGTCGCCCACGAGTCCTGCGGTGGCAGCCCAGTGCAGGGGTATTAGGGCTAGAGCCCCGGGGAGCCATCGGTGCTCGTCGGGAGTCAGGGGCTCCGGAGCCGTGCTTTCGTAGGCGTCGATCAGTCGTCGCGGCTCGAGCAATTCCGGCGGCGGGCCAACGCCATCGGGGCCGCTCTGTGCGATGTGATTCAGGCTGGCCGCGATGTCGTACAACCGCTCCCTGACCCTCGCGAAGTCCAGGTCGAAGGTGACCCATGAGCCGTCTGACAGTTCTCCCACGTTACCCAGTTTGTAGTCCCCATGAA
>JBATAT010000361.1:0-13110 GCA_049662005.1 Tepidiformaceae bacterium | reverse complement strand
ACCATTTCGTACCACGAGGCGGATTGGCGCAGCCAGGCGGTCATTGCCGAGTTCTCTGTTCTTGCGAGGAGGGCTCTCGTGGAGTCGAGAGCTGCGGTGGCAAGGGTGCGCACCGGGAGCATGAGGTCCTCGGTAGCCTGGTATGCCAGATAGATCACAAGGCCTCCCCGCTCATCGAAGCGTTCATGCATAGAAGATGTGAATAGCACTGTAGCACCCGATCGGCGTTCCACACCCGGAAGAAGGGCCGAACCCTCGCGAAATACCCTGATATCGGCGATTCGAAGCGCTTACCGTGACCAGTCGTTCGGGTTGGGATGGCCTGGGAAGCGTCGAACCGATCGACCGGTGATCGATTCAATCGAACGAAACCACCTTGCCTTCGGCGACAAGGCCATCGATGTCCAACTCGGAGAGGCCCGCCTCGCGCAGGACATCGCGGCTGTGTTTGCCGAGGACCGGCGATGCGGCCTTTGCGTGGAGTGGCGTATCTGAAAACGCAACGGGTGGCGCGACGACCGTTAGATCGCCGACCAGTACATGCTGCAGTTGGATGAAGTAGCCGTTCGCCAGGGCCTGCTCATCAGAGAGGAGTTCATCGCGAAGCCGTGTTGCCGAGGCGGGGATCCCGGCGGCCTGCAACTGGGAGAGCCAGTGCCCGGTTGTGCCCTGCGCCAATTTCGCTGCCACTGCTTCGTGAACCTCGCGCACGTGCTTTCGGGCGTCATCGGGCAGCCATCCTGGCTCCGTGACCCAGCGGTCTTCGAGGCCGAGCATATTGAGGACGAATGTGCGGTGCTTTGTGCCCGGTGCCGCAATCGCGATGACGCCGTCGGCGGTTCGAAAGAAGCCATAGTAGGCGCGTTGAGTCGCATGCGGGCCGAGCGAGGCCCGAAGGTCGATGATTTCGTCCCAGTCCGCGCCAGAAGCGAGTGCAGCCCGCGCTTCGCTCACGTAGCGATCGCGCCATGCGTCATCGATAACGTTGACGTGATTCATGAGGTTGTTCTGGAGGACGAGCGACGCTTGCAGCAAGGAAACGTCGATTCGCTGGCCCCGGCCAGTGCGTTCGCGATGAAAGAGGGCGCTGGCGACACCCCACGAGAGGAGCATCGCGGCCATGTAGTCGATGATCGGCGCCTCGAACTCAACGGGGCCGGCGGGGCCGATCGGGGCGAGACCGGTATAGGCGACCATCATCAGGTCCATGCCCGGTTTGCCAGCCATAGGCCCCTGGGGGCCGAAGGCCGTGTTTTCGGCGTAGACGAGTCGCGGGTTCCTGGCCGCGAGTGTGGCGTAGTCGAGGCCCAGCCGTTCGGATTGGCCGGGACGGAAGTTCGCGACGACGACATCGGCGTTCGCGGCGAGGCGTTGAATCGCGGCCGCCACCTGGGGCACATTGAGGTCGACGGCTAGCGAACGCTTGCCCCGGTTCTTGTTCAGGAACTGGCGGCCTTCACCCGGGATGACCTCGCCTGTACGGCGGGTGTCATCGCCGGTTAGGGGTTCGACCTTGATGACGTCGGCTCCGCCATCCGCGAGTAATTGGGCGCAATAGGGCGCGGCAATGAAGCGTCCGAATTCGATCACGCGAAGTCCTTCGAAGGGTCCGGGCATGTGTTCCACCTTTCGCGGGTTGCGCGTGCCTTAGTCAACACGCGGGGAGTGCGGAAATGCAAACGATCACCGCCAGCGGGGGGTGGGAACATCGCGTGGGTAGTGCGTCGCGGGCCGTGGAATTGGTTGGATGTCCTCGCCCTGGCTTTCAGCCCAGTCCGGCTCCGGTTGGTTTGGACCCGGAATACGGTCGAGATCTGGCCGGGCGGGAATGAACCCGCGCGGATCATCGGCGGCCCACTCCAGGCTGAGCACGAAGTCGCGAAACGTCCGGACAACGGTTGATTCCCAGCCGCTGGCGGGGGAAACGAGCAGAAAGTCCCGCTTTGGGGGATCCGCCAGTTCGAAGGTCGCCAACTCAGTATCGCCGACATCGATTGCATATCGCGACATGATCCCGACGCCGCCACCGTCCTTCACTGCTCGCTTCATTCCTGCGAGCGTCCCGATCGTCAGCGGCGCCGCTGGAATCACCCCCGCGTTCGCGAACCACTGGTTCACCTGCATCTGGAAGGTAGGCAGCCGGCCCCGGCCGGCGTCGGTGTAGCGAAAGTGAACCATTTGCTCGTTGGCCAGCCGATCTGGAGTCACGAGTTCACTGGTATCCGAGAGCGCGTGGTCACTCCGGGCAATTCCGACGAGCACATCGGAAAGAAACGCGGTCTTCAGCACGCCCTCGAATCGAGCTGGCCCGCTGTGCATGCCGAGATCGATGCTCCGGTCGGCGACGGCGGCGTCGACATCGGGGATGGTGGCAAAGGCCGACAGATGGACCTCAATCCCGGGGTATCTGCGGCGGAAGGCCACAGCAATGGTCGGAAGGATGAACTCCGCGGAAGTCGTGCCTGCGGCGATTCGCACCTGGCCACGCTGTAGCGAGGCGTCGTCGGCAAGGTAGCGGCCGAGGTCTTCTTCTTCCGCCTGCTGGCGACGGGCGAATGCGTAGACAGCGCGGCCGTGCTCCGTGGCGACGACCCGCTTGCCACTTTGTTCCACCAATTTCGTCCCCAGTTCGCGTTCGAGCTGGCGGAGGTGCTGGTAAACCCCGGGTTGCGATCGCGAGAGCGCGGTGGCGGCCTTCGTATAGCTACCGAGATCGACCACCTTCACGAGGCTTTCGAGCGCCTGTGGACTGAGCGGCATTGGGTTCATCCTCTGGGCTGCTCGCTTCTGGGAGCAACATTGTTGTTCAGAACTATGATAATCATCGTAATCATTGTGTTGAATAGTGGTTCGGCGCGGGCTAGGATGCGCGGATGGCAGATTCCTCTCATTCGGCCCTTCCGCTGGCCGGATTCCGGATCATCGATTGCTCGACGGTGCTCGCTGGCCCTCTTGCCGCGACGCACCTTGGCGATTTCGGCGCAGACGTCCTGAAGGTCGAACTTCCAACGTCGGTGCCGCAACCGCAGCGGCCGACCCGGCTCCACGAAGAGCGGAATAAACGCTCGATCGCGATCGATCTTCGCCGAACAGAGGGCCAGCAGTTGCTGCTCGAACTCGTCCGGACGGCCGACGCGCTCATCGAGAACTTCCGGCCGGGCACGTTCGAAAAGTGGAACCTTTCGCCGGAATGCCTGCTGGAAGCGAATCCGAAGCTGATCATCCACCGGCTGAGTGCGTTCGGGCAGACCGGGCCATGGAGTTCGTTCGGAGGCTACGACCGGCAGGCGCAGGCGATCTCGGGCGCGACGTATGTCACCGGCTTCCCTGATTCCGAACCTGTTCGAAGCGGCTATGCAACCGCGGACTATATGGCGGGCATCTGGGGCGCGTTCAGCATTCTCCTCGCTGCCTACTGGCGCGACGCCCGCGGTGGCACGGGCCAGGTCTCCGACCTCGCGCTGTTCGAACCGATGCTGCGCGCTTGCGAAGGTTCGGTGACGGACTTCAGCATGACTGGCCGGGTGCGGGAACGCAGCGGGAACACGAATCCCGGCGTGGTGCCGGCGGCAAACTTTACGTCCCGCGACGGCGTTGTCATCGCGATCAACGCCAACAACGACCGGCAGTGGGCGCGCCTCGCACACCTCATCGGCATGGATGCACAGGCCGACGACCCGAAATACCAGATGCCCGCACGCGTTCAGCACGCAGACGAAATTTACGCGGCGATCGGCGCCTGGGTCGGCGCTCGTGACATTCGCGAAGTGGAGACCGCACTCACCGAGGCGGGTGTGCCCAGCGCGCCGGTGCTCAACATCGCCCAGATTTTCGAGCACCCCATGATCCAGGGGCGCGGCTCAATCGTAAACATACCGTGGGAGGGCAAAGATATCGCGATGGTCGATGTACTTCCAAGGCTTTCGAAATCGCCAGGGCGGATCCGTTCCGCCGCTCCCCATCATGCGGAGCACACGACCACAATTCTTGAAGAACTCGGCCTGACCGCCGAACGAATCGCCGAACTTACCGCATCGGGAGTTATCGGCGTTGCCAACCAATAAGCCCACGGCTTGAGCGGGAGCCACCAGGTACAGCGCATGGCGCAGCAGGTCTCGGAGGGAATATGAACGACGACAACAAGCCCAATTGGTACAACACCCGCCAGAGCCGCCGACGGTTCGTCGGCGGTGCATCGGCAGTTGGCATCGGCGCGGCCGCGCTGAGCATTGTCGGCTGCGGCGATGATGACGACGACACGGGAAGCGAAACACCCGGTGCGGGGCAGACCCCCGGCGCCGGCCAGACACCGGGAGCGAGCCCAACTTCTGCCGATAAGCCGAAGACCGGCGGCACGATGATCGGTGCGCAGACCGCGGACTTCAACATGTCGACGGGCTACCCGTTCGTTGGCCTGGCCGAGAACCCGTATTTGGCGATCCCGGTGGAAACCGGAATTCAGTACCGCGACAGCCTCGAGCCGGAACTGGTGTTGCTCGATAAGTTCGAATTCAACACAGACCGCTCCGGACTTGTCGTGAACCTGAAGCCCGGCCTTGAGTTCCACAACGGGGCACCGGTGACGGCCGATGACTTCGTTTTTGGAATTAAGGTCATCCAGGATCCCAAGTCCTATGGAATTACGGGAAGCTTCCAAACAGCCGCGTTCGCCAAGGCCATCACCAAAATCAACGTTGTCAGCAAGACGGAAGTCGAATTCACCTTCGACCAGCCTCGCGTGAACATGGCGGACTTCTTCACCCAGTTGAAGGTCATCCACGCGGCTTCATTCGACGACACGAAGGCTGGCAAGGCGATCAACGGGACTGGCCCATACATCTTCAAGAACTGGACGCCGGGACAGACGGCGACGTTCGAGAAGAACCCCAACTGGCACGGCACCGCTGAGTTCGGCGGCCCCTACATGGACGGCATCGAAGTCAAATTCTTCGGCGACCAGGATGCGATGGGGCTTGCTTACCAGGCGGGTGAGCTCGACCACATGTTCGGAGCGCTCGCATCGTTGGCGAAGCAGTTCGAGAAGCTCGTGCACGTGACCCCGAAGACGGGCCTCACCTACATGGGCATGAACGTCACCAACCCCGACCTGACGGATGCCCGTGTACGTAAGGCGATCTTCATGGCCGTCGATCGTGAACGCGTCGTCAATGAGCTGAACGAGGGGTTCGGCACGGTGACGTCGCAGCCCTGGCCGAAGTCCTCGCCGGCCTTCGACCCCAAGCTGGAAGGGGCGCTCTTCGATCCTGCCGCGTCGAAGAAACTGCTAAGCGAAGCTGGATGGAAGCAAACGGCTCCCATCCCGTTTAACCACCGGACGACACAGGCGTACGTGAACCTTGCGTCGCTGATCCAGCAGAACCTGAAGGATGTTGGGATCGAAGTTCAACTCATCCCTTCCGACCCAACCGCTTTCCTCGCGTTGCTGCGGGCGCGGGAGTTCAAGGGGTTCTGGACGACGACGCACTCGTTCTCGAACATGGCGCCGCTGACAAACTTCCAGCAGACCTTCCCCTACCAGCAGCCAAACATCAGCTACTACGACAATCCGAAATACATAGAACTGGTTAAAGCGCTCACGAACCTTGACCCGCTGAGCGAGGCGGCGAAGAAGGAGTACGCCATCTTCAACGACCTGTGGCTTAACGACCCATTCCTTGTGCCGTTGGCGCCGAACGAAAACCCGCAGCTCGTTTCGAAGCGGGTCCGGGGCTATGGCGAGTACCTGGTTTCGCCCGCAAACGAGCCCGTCTTCGATAAGGTCTGGCTGGACTCATAGGCTGCGAACCGAAGGACACCGAATGCTGGATAGCGCATGTTAGGTTACCTCATCGGGCGTCTTGCCCAGGCTGTGCCAGTACTCGTACTGGCCAGCCTGGCGGTGTTCCTCGTGCTGCGACTGGTCCCCGGAGACCCGGCGGATTCGCTCGCTGGTGAAGATGCGACGCCAGCCGAAGTCGACGCGATCCGGGAAGAACTTGGCTTAAAGGACCCGATTCCCGTGCAGTACGCGCGCTGGATCGGCGACCTAATGCGGGGCGACCTCGGCGTCTCGATCCGGACTGGCATCCCCGTCTCGCGGCTGGTGAAACTCTCATTCCCTCCGACGATCGAACTCGCGGTTGCGTCGTATGTGATCGCGATACTGATCGGCATCCCGCTCGGGACCATTGCAGGCGTCAGACCGCGGTCAATCTGGGACTGGTCTCTTTCGTTCTACACGATCGGAACGCTTGGCGTCCCGAACTTCCTTCTCGGTGTGCTGTTGCTCTGGTTATTCTCGGTGAACCTGGGCTGGTTCCCTGTGAGCGGTCGAGTCTCTATCTTCGATGACCCGATTCAATCCATAAAATACCTCGCGTTGCCTGCGTTTGCACTCGGCAGTGGGCTCGCGGCCGTGCTTGCGCGGTACACACGCACCACCGTCCAGGAAGCGATGGGGCAGGACTACATCCGGACGGCACGGGCGAAGGGGCTCTCGCCACGGCACGTTGTCGTTCGCCACGCACTGCGCAACTCGATGATCCCGGTGGTTACGATCATGGCTCTCCAGGTCGGAGGCATCCTTGCAGGCGCTGTTGTCATCGAGCGAGTCTTCACCCGGCCCGGGCTGGGGCGACTCGTGGTCGATGCGATCCAGAACCGTGACTACCTGATCGTGCAGAGCACGCTGGTCATCCTCGTCGTCATCTTCGTCGGGGTAAACCTCCTGGCGGACATCGCCTACGGATTCCTCGATCCACGGGTACGGCGCCGATGAGCGAGATCGTTGTCCAGCCATTGACGTACAAGAGCCGCCGGGAGCGTCTGACCCGGGAATCGATGTTCTGGGGCAGCCTCGATCGGCTGGTTCGAAACCCCCAGGGGCTCATCGGCCTTAGCGTGCTGCTGATCCTCGTTGGTGCAGCCGCCTTCGCTCCTCTGATCACGTGGCATGATCCGAACATCCAGGATGCTTCGGCACGGTTCCTGTCGCCGAGCTGGGACCACCCGTTCGGCACCGATGAATTACGGCGCGACCTCTTCTCGCGGACCGTCTACGGCCTGCGTGTTTCGCTGGTGATTAGCCTTGTGGCCGTTGGCGCAGGCGCCTCCCTGGGGATTGTGATCGGGTTCATCTCCGGGTATGCCTCCGGTTGGGTGGATACCGTGACGATGCGCGTGGTGGACGCTTTGCTGGCCTTCCCTGGCCTGCTCGCTGCGCTCGCGATTGTGACGATTCTCGGGCCAGGGATTCGCAACGTTGGTATCGCGATTGCGTTCTTCTCGATTCCCTCGTTCGCCCGGCTTTCGCGCGCACAGATGCTGGGCGAGAGAAACCGCGACTATGTGCTTGCGGCTCAATCGCTTGGTGCAAGCGCACCGCGAGTGGTCTTCGGGCACATCACACGGAATGCGATCGCGCCGCTACTCACGCAACTCGCGCTCTTCATGGCCTCAGCCGTGATCCTGTCGGCGTCCTTGAGCTTCCTTGGGCTCGGCGAACGCCCGCCGGAGTCATCGCTCGGCGGACTGGTCAACAGTTCGAAGAGCAACCTGCAAACGGCCTGGTGGTATGCGGTCTTCCCTGGCGCCACCCTTGCCGCGCTGCTCCTGGCGCTCAACCTTTTGGCCGACGCTATCAACGAAGCAATCAATCCATTCGCCCGCCGCCGCGCTTAGGCGCCCACCCCCGGAGCCAGATGCATCATGCGTTTCACCTTCACCCCTGAACAAGAGGCATTCCGCCAGGAAGTCCGCGCATTTCTTGCCGAAACGCTGACCCCGGAGTTTCGGGCGTACCAGCGGGAACACCGGCTCCCGGGCTGGTCTCCGGAGTTTTCGCGCGCCACGGCCGCACGCGGTTGGCTTGCGATTTCGTGGCCGAAAGAGTTCGGGGGCCTTGGCATGGGGCCAACGCTGCAATCGATCTATATGGAAGAGATGGCCTACGCCGGCGCCCCCCAGGAACACCATCGGCGGGCGGTCCAGCAGGTTGGGCCGTCGATCATGCTTTTCGGTTCGCCCGAACAGAAGGCGGAATACCTGCCCAAGATCGCCAGCGCTGAAATCAGTTTCGCCATGGGCCTCAGCGAACCGAACGCGGGCTCGGACCTGGCGAACGTCGAGACTCGTGCCGTTCGCGATGGCGATGACTACATCATCAGTGGCGTGAAGCGGTATACGAGTGGCGCGCACTTCTCCGATTACCTCTGGTGTGTTGCGCGGACGGATCCGGACGCGCCGAAGCACCGCGGTATCTCGATGATCGCGGTTCCGCTCGATGCTCCCGGGGTCGAAGTGCGACCGCTCATCGACCTGCAGGGTGAGCACCACTTCAACTACGTGTACCTCACGGATGTGCGTGTGCCAGTGAGCAATCGCGTTGGCGAAGAGAACCGTGGCTGGTATGTGAACGCCCAGACGATGGACTACGAGCGTTCGGGTGGCGCCCATATCGGTTCAACCCGCAGGCTCGTTGACCAGGCCATCAACTGGATTCATGCGCACCCCGAAGTTCCGCTCACGCACGCAAACCGTTCGAGGCTCGCGGAACTGGCCACCATTTCGGAAGTGGCGTGGCTGCTCGGGTACCGGGTGGCCTGGATGCGCGAACAGGGAGGGTTCCCGAACCACGAAGCATCAATGGTCAAGCTGCTGACATCATCGGTTCGCCAGGGCATTCCCGACCTGATGGTCCGGGTCATGGGTCCCGCCGGCCTACGGGCGCTTGACCATCGAGATCCCGACGCCTGGGGGCCAGACTACCTTGATTCAGCGTCAGCAACCGTCGGCCAGGGAACGAGCGAGATCCAGCGCAATGTGATCGCCACCCGAGGACTCGGCCTACCGCGAGGCTAAGTGGCGCAAGCCTGGAGGGTAACCATGTCTGTCTCGCCTGAAACCTGCAGTGAAATCATCCGGCAGTTCGATGCCCAGGGCTGGCATCGGACCGCGACACCAGTCGACCAGGATTCGGGCGAGTGGCTGGTTAGACAACTCGCGGCGTTGGGGCTGGACGCACGCGAAGTGCCGTTCCCGTTCGAACGGGTCGATCCGGACGAGTGCGTGATCACTATTGGTGAAGAACGCATCCCGGCGGTGCCACTCGTGGATTCCGGCCTGCCAGCATCGGGGACCGTCGTTCGTGGGACGTTCGGGGCCGCCGGTACACCAGCCACTCTGGCGCTCGTGCGTACAAGCGCGCACGGAATGGCCCCAGAGGTTGAAGCCGTTCGCGACGCTGGACATGTTGCGATCGTTGCCGCCGTTTCTGGCGCTCCTGGCGGGGCATCGCTGTTGAACGCCTGGAAATTCGATTCCCCTTCTGGCCCGCCGATTGTGCAGGTCGCGGGAGAGGCGTGGGAGCGCCTCGAGCGCGCCCGCGCTTCCAACGCCAGCATCGAGATCCGGTGCGGAGCAAGCCGGACGAAGACTGCAGCGAACAACATCCGGGCCGTCGTTCCGGGTTCGGTGCCAGGCAGTGCACCGCTGGTCGTGCTCACGCCGAGGAGTGGCTGGTGGCATTGCGCGGGCGAACGCGGCGGCGGGATTGCGATCTGGCTTGAGGTGGCACGCCTCGTTCGAGCGGCAGGGTTCCGGCGGGACGTTGTCTTCCTCGCGACAACAGGCCACGAACTTGGCTTTCTTGGCGCGGAACGATACCTCGACGAACAGCCCGAATTCGCAGCGCGCGCGAAAGCGTGGATCCATCTCGGGGCGAACATCGGCGCGGCGCAGTCATCGCTGATGGTGCGCGCTTCCGATGCGGAACTGTTTGAGCTGGCGCGGACGGCACGGGCATTGGCAACGCTGGAGACACCGCCGCAGTTTGTCGTGGCCGAGAACCCGGTGGGCGAAGCGGGTGTCGTCGGCCGCCTCGGGGGCCGGTTCATTTCATTCGTCGGGGCTGGCTTCCCCTTGTTTCACTCGACGCTCGACCGGTGGCCAGAGGCCATCAATCCAGCTGCGATAGCTGCCGCCGGCAACGCTGTTTTCGAAATGCTCAGCGCGCTGGATGGCAACGGCGCGACGCCGGGATGAAGATCACCGACATCAGCACAGTCGCGGTCGACGCGGAACACGGGCGCACCTGGTTCTTCATCGAGATTTCAACCGATACCGGCGAAATCGGCATCGGCGAGGCGAGTCAGAGCCGATTCGACGCAGGTGTCGCGCTACTCGTTCAGCAGTTGAAGCCACGGCTGGTCGGGAAGCATCCGATGGACCTGATCGAGCCGCTTCGCGCCAGGGTGCTCCACGACCCGTTCGCCGATCGAACCCGCTACGCCGCGTTTTCGGGCATCGAACAGGCGCTCTGGGATCTTGCCGGCAAAGCCGCCGGCCAGCCGGTGCATCGACTGCTCGGCGGGGCGGTCGCAGACCGGGTGCGGCTGTATGCGAATATCAATGCCGCCAAAAAAGGCAACTCTCCGGACGAGCTCGCGCGTGTCGCTGCGCTGCCCGTGGCGGAAGGGTTCACCGCGGTCAAGATGTATCCGTTCGTGCCGGCGCCGGGCACCGTCGCAGGGACACCGCTGCGCTACGAAGAGATGCAGTTGGCTATTGAGCGCGTCCGGGCGGTGCGGGCAGCGATTGGACCGGAGGTGGACCTGCTCACGGACTGGGCATGGACACTCACCCCCGCAGACGCGATGCGGATGGCCGATCGGCTGGCCGAATTCGACCTCTGGTGGATCGAAGAGCCATACGTGGTTGCCGATCCGGCCGCCCTGGCTGAGCTTCGCGGCCGGATTCGGACGCGCCTCGCGGGCGGCGAACAGCTCCAGGGTGCGTACGCATTCCGGGGCCTGTTCGAGGCTCGCGCCCTGGATGTCATCATGCCGGACGTGAAGTGGATTGGCGGCATCGCGGAGATGCGGAACGTTTGCGCGACCGCGGCCACCTACGACGTCGAAGTGGCTCCCCACAATATGTCCGGGCCGATTGCCACGGCGGCGTCACTGCAGGTTGCGGTGACGCTTCGCAATTTCTCCATCCTGGAGTATTGCTGGGGTTCTGTGCCCTGGCGTTCCGCGCTTGTTCGCGGGAGCGAACGAATCGAAGACGGTTACCTGGTCCTTCCAGAAACACCGGGACTCGGCATCGAGTGGGATGGCGAGGCCGCGCGGCAACACCCGGTGGCGTAGGCAACTGCCGTTAGCCTTTCTGCAATTCGTCCTGGTCGTTGGCATCATCCAGTTGCGAGAGACGCATTGCGGTGTTGATCAATGCGACGTGACTGAAGGCCTGGGGGAAGTTGCCGAGGAGGCGGCCGGACGTGTGGTCGTACTCCTCGGAAATCAGGCCAACATCGTTGCAGAGAGCAAGAAGCCTATCGAATAGCGCTTTGGCCTCTTCGATTCGACCGGACATTGCATAGCAGTCCGCGAGCCAGAAGGAACAGGGAAGGAAGACGCCATCTGGCTCGCCGATGCCGTCGACATGGGACTCGGGGATATAGCGCCGCACGAAGCCATCGGCAAGGAGTTCATCTTCAATTGCGGCGATGGTGCCAAGCACCCGGCTGTCGTCGGGCGGCAAGAATCCTACGGCAGGAATCAGGAGCAGGGCGGCATCGAGGTGGCGCGAGCCGTACGACTGGACGAACGAGTTCCGTTCGGGATCGAAGCCGTGCTTGCAGACATCGGCGTGGATGACATCGGCGAGCTTGCTCCAGCGCGCGTGGTGTTCTTTGTCGTCTTTCTGCACTGCAAGCTTTGCCGCGCGGTCGGCAGCAACCCACGCCATCATTCGCGAGTGGGTGAACTGGGCGGGGCCCCCGCGTACTTCCCAGATTCCACGGTCCGGGTCACGCCAGTGATCTTCGAGGAATTCCATGAGGACGAGGACGATGTTCCAGGCGCTGTCATCAAAATCGATCCCGCAACCGCTGGAAAGGAAGAACGACTGCATTACCTCGCCGAAAACATCGAGCTGGAATTGTGCGGAGGCGGCGTTGCCGATACGGACCGGCGTGCTGCCTTCATAGCCATGGAGCCATGTGAGCGGAATCTCGGTCAGGAGGCGGTCACCCATCACGCTGTACATCACATTCATCTGGCTCGGATGGCCAGCCACGACCCGGCGCAACCAGTGGTGCCAGCTGGAAACCTCGTCCCAGTGGCCCGCAGCCGTGAACGCTTCTAGCACGAACGACGAGTCACGCAGCCAGCAGAACCGGTAGTCCCAGTTCCGCGAGCCGCCGATGCACTCGGGGAGCGAGGTTGTCGGCGCAGCGACAAGGGCACCGGTTGGGGCAAAGGTCAACGCTTTGAGGGTGACCAGCGAGCGGGTGATGATGTGCTGATAGAGCGAATCGCCTTTTCTGTCCACCTGTTCCTGTGGTTCGCCCACCCAGTCTTCCCACCATCTCACCGTCGTACTGAGGAGTTCATTAAGATCCATTGGTTGGGCGGCAGCGAGGTGAGAGGGATACCAGTTCAGGCAAAAGCCAGTCGACTCTCCTGCTTTTAAGCGAAAGCTGGAACGCGTAGTCAGATCCTGGCCCTGGAGGGTCTGGCCAGATTCGAAAAGAACCGCATTGGACCCGGCAAGGGCGGTGATTCCACACTCGTGCCGTTCGACCCAGGGGACGATCGCTCCGTATTCGAAGCGAAGGCGCAGATCCATTTCGAAATCGACTTCCCCACTTTCGACCTTCACAAGGCGCACCAGCCGGTGCAGCGCCTCATCGTCGCTGACCGGCATGAAATCCGTGATGGTTGCGGTACCGCCGGGTGTTTCGAAGTGGGTCTCGAGGACCATGGTCGAATCGAGGTACGCACGGCTGACACGGGTGGCGTTGGTTGGCGATAGACGCCAGTAGCCGTTCTCTTCATCACCGAGTAACCGGGCGAAACACGATGGGGAATCGAAACGGGGCAAACAGAGCCAGTCGATCGAGCCATCGTTGCCCACGAGAGCGGCAGTGTGGGTATCGCCGATAAGGGCGTAGTCCTCAATTCTCAGTGCCGGAGCTGGCGACGCCTCCTTCGTGGGGGCGGTGCGGGCACCGTTCGTGCGCCGATCGAAATGCTTTGTGTGAGCGCCGGGAGTTGTCGAAACCATGTATTCAGTGTTGGACGAAGGCGGCGGCGCTTCAAGTGCCCC
>JBATAT010000360.1:0-7537 GCA_049662005.1 Tepidiformaceae bacterium | reverse complement strand
CTGATCTGTGATGGCGAGGGCCCGGTCGGCATCGCGGGGGTAATGGGCGGTGGCAACAGCGAGGTCTCGGCTGCGACGAAGACCATCCTGCTGGAGATCGCGAACTTCAAGCCGGGAAACGTCCGACGAACCTCAACCCAGCTGAAGTTGCGGACAGAGGCCTCGCTGCGGTTCGAGAAGGGCCTCGGGATGGAGATGCCGGAGCAAGCGCAGCATCGCGCATTGCACCTCTTCGAACAGCTCACAGGTGGAACCGTTGCGGCTGGGCTGGTGGATGAATTCCCGGGCCGAGAACCACGGCGAACGATCGCGCTGGCAGCTTCGCGAATCGAGCAGGTGCTCGGGATTGCTGTTCCCGCGGACGACGTCCGGCGGATTCTCGAAGACCTTGGCTACGCGATCGACGGTGGCAGCGATGACTCGCGTTCCGTGCAGCCGCCAGACTGGCGCCCCGACATCCAGATTGCGGATGACGTGATTGAGGATATCGGCCGGATTTACGGCTACGACAAGCTCCCGACGACGAAGTTGCGGGGTGTTCTGCCCGAACCGGAGGCCCAGCCGGTGCGCGACCTTCGCGAGCGCCTGCGCGATGCCGCCGCGGCGATCGGGTTCCAGGAAACGATCACCTATACGCTCACCGACCTCGCTCGCATTGCTCGAATGGTGCCGGCGACCGACCAGCTTCGGAACGAGCCCCTGGGAGTGGTGAACCCGGTCGCAGCGCAGCACACCTACCTGCGAACCACGCTGCGCTCCGGGATACTCGAGACGTATTCCTCGAATCGTCGAAACGTCGACGGGCCTCTGAGACTCTTCGAGATCGGTTTTGAGTACCTGCCGGTGGAGGCAGACCTTCCTCACGAACGGACGGTCCTTTGCGCAGCGCTCGGGGGCACCCGCGAAACGCGCTGGGCCGGCGGGGGCGGCGAGGGCCTCGACTTTTATGATGCGAAGGGTGCGGTCGGAGGCATGCTCGACGCTCTCGGCGTGCGAGTGACACTCGCGCCGCTCCACGAGTTCGGCTTCCTCCCGGGGCATACGGCGGAAATTCGCGCGGGTAAGGAACGGGTGGGGGTCCTGGGGCAGGTACACCCGGACAATGCGTCGCTTTTCGACATCGATGAGCCGGTGTTCCTGCTGGAACTCTGGGTCGAAGACCTGGTGAACCATCTGCCGGAACGCCCGGAGTTTACATCGCCTTCGAAGTTCCCCGAAGTGCGGCAGGATATCGCCCTGGTGGTCGATGCAGCACTGCCGGCGGGTCGCGTGCTCGATATCGCTCGGTCTCATCGGAGTGGCGCAACCCGAATCAGCGCGGACATCTTCGATGAGTACCGGGGCAAGGGCGTCCCCGATGGGAAGAAGTCGCTGGCGCTGCGGCTGCGGTTTCAGGCGAGCGACCGGACACTGACTGATGCGGACGTAGCGAAGGTCCAGAACGGCCTGGTCGTGCGGCTTTCGAAGGAACTGGGGGCGGAGCTTCGCGGCGGGTAACTCTCCTCCGCTGTCCGACGCATGGGAGGGCAGCGCTTCGGTCGAATTTGGTATGATCTGCCTGTGACACGAGTTGAAGAACTTCTTGAGCAGGTAAACGCGCTGAGCCCAGACGAGCAGGACGAGTTTCGAATGCTGTTGGATGGGCCGGCGGACGACGGGTTCGAACTGTCACCGGAATGGCAGGCGGAAATCCGGCGGCGGATCGCGGAACGAGAGATTGGCACCACGTCGACGAGGACCTGGGGTGAAGTCAAGGCAGGACTCAGGGCTCGGATCGATGCTGCCAAAGGTTAGTTTCGATCCAGGCTTCGAATCTGATCTTGAGGAAGTTACTGATTTCCTCGTCTCCAGGTCAATTTCAGCAGCAGAACGATTTGCCGATGAATTCGAGTCGGCCGTGGAGCAGATCCTCGCCTACCCAAACAGCGGCACGCCAGCGCTCGGACGGGCGCAAAGAGTCCGCATTGACAATGGGCCTTACTCAATAATTTACGATTTCGAAGTCGAGACTTCGACGATTGTCTTCCTCGCCGTCGCGCATGCGGCGCGGAGGCCGGGGTACTGGAAAAGCCGGTTGTGACCGTGCTGCTACCGCCAGGGTCGGGTTGGGCGTAGATTCGCGGCATGACGACTGACGCCACCAACCGCCCGACGACCGAACTAGTGGTCGGAGATTTTCATCGGATCCTCGAATCCGACTCGCAGTGGGAACTTGGCGGGTTCGCGCTCCCTGATGGGAGCGCCTGGCAGTACCGCGAACCGGGCGCCGTCGTCCTGGTGCGCAACGGGATGCTGCAGGTCTCGGCGGTGCCCTACACGCGCGGCAACGACCGCGTGCAGATCCTCGACAACGCAAAGCATATGTACTTTTCCAGGCAGCGGTTCGTGGTGCCAGAAGGCGGACGAATTACGTTCGAAATCCAGGTGGCGGCACGCACGGTTGGGACGCAGCCGGGGAATCTCTACGACGGTTATGTGAGCTGGAATTTGCTCGACCTGACCACCGGTTGGGCTCTCGATTTCTTCACCGGGGGCGACACCGTGGCGACCGTATACGGGCGGCTGCCGTTCCCAGGCGCAGCGGTACCGGATACCGGCGAGGCACGCGCCTTCTGCATTTTCAACGAACTGAAGGACTTTCCGACCGAACAGGGTCAGCGCCACGCCTACCGGATCACGTACGACCAGGGCGCCGACACGGTGGAGTTCGAAGCCGACGGCAAGATCGTCGACCGATACGAGAACGTCCCGGACAAGATCTCCGGGTTCACAGCAGCGCTGGGTCTGATGTCGGAAATCGACATCGTCGACGGGAAGTCGGTCAGCTGCCATGGGCAGGGGGTCATCGGGCAATGGAGCCCGATGCGGGTGGTGACGGAAGCGGGGTAGACCTGCCTTCCCTCAAATGTCTACAGCTTCACGCGCGTCGCTACGAACGTCCTGCGATCCTTACCGAAACCGCGAATTCGGTCCGGCCGAGCTTGATCGCTTCGCCGGCCGCCAGCCCGGCCGACGCGAGGCCGCTTGCCAGTTCGGCTGCTGCCGGTGACTCAGGTTCTTCCGAATCGAGGACAAGCCAGGTTTCGCCGCCGGCGGTTTCGATCAACCACTTGAGGCGCGTGAACGTGTGTGGCTCGAGGTGCTGGCGTTCGGGCCACCAGAGGAGTCGGGCGGTGGGTTCGGCGGTGAGGAGGTTGGGCGCGAAGGATGGGCGGGGCTTCATCGCGCTCGCTTCGGCGAGGACGGAATCCGGCGCGGCGACGCACGTTATCGGGCCGTCTGTGGTGTTCAAGTGGAGGTCGGTGAGGGCGCCCATCGGGGTGAAGGTAGCAGTTGTGGTGGTCGTGTTGCCAGTTGAAGGCGCGGGCGCGACCCGCTGGTACGGACACCACTCGAGGGCCAGGCGAGGGACGATCGCCAGTGCGGGCGAGCGGGCGCCGGTTGGGCGTTTCGGGCCAGTCGTCCGCGTGCTGCATTATCCAGCGCACAGGCCATGTGATGGGGGCGAAATGTGTGGTCAGTAAGCGGGGACTCAGCCCCGCGACTCCTGGTTGTGGTGGCGGTTCCCCCAGCGCGGGTTACTTTTGTCGCCGTAGCGACAGGAACTCGTCGACGGTCAAGCCAGCCTTCTTGATTTGCTTGCTAAGGAGCCCAGTCCCGAGTTCACGATGTTGTGGGATGGAAAGGTTGACCTTCTCGCCGCGTTTAACGAGAACGACGTGACTTCCAACCTGGCCGATTCTGACCCACCCATCCTTCTCAAAGGCACGCACCGCATCCGCGCCTGAGACGTTGCCGAGGCGGCCCACTTAGACCGCGACCACGATTGGCGTGCCGCCGGCAGGATTCAAGTCGGCCACGGCTTTTTGGTCTTCAGCCCAAAGCCAGGCGACGATAGCTTCACGGATGTTGGCGAGCGCCTCTTGCTCGTCCTTGCCCTGCGTCGCGCAGCCGGGCAGAGCCGGGCATTCGGCGACGAACCAGCCATCCTCGTCTTCCTCGACTGTTACGTGGAACATCATGGGCACAATCCTAGCGGATCATCTTGCGGCGCTTGGCGGCATTACTGCCTTTGCCTTTGCTCGCGCCTTTGCCAGCGCCGCCGAGGGTCCGGATTTGGTCGTCGCTGGGGCCGCTGGACTTGGCGAGCACCGGGACGGCGGTCTTTGCCGGTGTGGGCGCTGCTGGCGCGGATCCGTTCGAGGATTCGGTGAGTTGCGCGGCAGGGGTGGGAGCGGGTTGGGTTGCCACCGGCTGGCCGTCCTGCTGGACGATTTTCACCTTGAAGACGGTGCGAGCGACCTGGCGCTGGATGTTCGCAACGAGCTGCTGGTACATGTCGTGGCCTTCGCGCTTGAAGGCGACCAGCGGGTCGATCTGGGCGTAGGCCTGGAGACCGATGCTCTGGCGCAGTTCTTCGATGGCGGTGAGGTGCTCGCGCCAGTGCGTGTCGATGGCTTCGAGAAGGAGCCAGTGTTCGACCTTGCGCACGTTTTCGGCGCCGATCGCCTGCTCGATCAGTTCGTAGCGATCTTCCGCACGGTCGAGGATTTCGTCCGAGAGCTCGTCGCGAAGTTCCTGCATCTCCTCGATTGAGGGGAGGTCATCGGGCGGGAGGATCTCGCCGATTTCGGCGCGGACGAGTTCGAGCGAATTGACATCCGTGGCGAGCGCGTTCTTGGCGACCTTTTCGAGTTCGGGCAGGAGCATGTGATCGATGACGTTGGCACGGGTATCGACTCCCTGGAGGATCATGTCGCGCTGGGTGTAGATCTGCTTGCGGTGCTCGTTGATGACGTCGTCGAACTCGACGAGCCGCTTGCGGATATCGAAGTTGTGGCCTTCGACCTTGGACTGGGCCTGTTCGATGGCGCGGGTGACCATGCGCGATTCGAGCGGCATCTCTTCGGTCATGCCGAGCTTGGCCATCATTCCGGGGACCCATTCAGGTGAGAAGCGCTTCATGATGTCGTCGCCGAAGGAGACGAAGAAGCGCGACGAACCGGGATCGCCCTGGCGTCCGGCGCGGCCACGGAGCTGGTTATCGATGCGGCGAGACTCGTGGCGCTCGGTGCCGATCACGTGGAGGCCGCCGAGTTCGGCGATGCCTGGTCCGAGTTTGATGTCGGTGCCGCGGCCGGCCATGTTGGTGGCGATGGTGACGGCGGCATTCTTGCCGGCATCGAGGACGATGTTCGCCTCGCGTTCGTGTTGCTTCGCGTTCAGGACTTCGTGGGGGATGCCCTTGCGCTGAAGCAGATTGGCGAGGTATTCGGACTTTTCGATCGAAGTGGTGCCGACGAGAACCGGGCGGCCAGCCTGGTGCATCGTTTCGATTTCGTTGACGACGGCGTTGAACTTCGCGCGCTCGTTGATGTAGACGACATCGGACTGGTCGTCGCGAATCATGGGACGATGCGTCGGGATGACGACGACATCGAGTTCATAGATCTTGCCGAACTCCTCGGCTTCGGTTTCGGCCGTACCGGTCATGCCTGCGAGTTTTTCGTAGAGCCGGAAGAGGTTCTGGAAGGTGATCGTGGCGTAGGTGATGGACTCACGCTGGACAGGCACGCCTTCTTTGGCTTCGCATGCCTGGTGGATGCCGTGGCTCCAGCGGCGGCCGGGCATCAGGCGCCCGGTGAACTCATCGACGATGATGATTTCGCCATCTTTGACCACGTAGTCGCGATCGACACGCTTGAGGTATTCGGCGTCGAGGGCGGCTTCGAGGTGGCGTGCGATTCGTGCTTCGCCGCCGAAGACATTGTCGATACCGAGGGCACGTTCGATCTTGGAAATGCCGTTCTCGGTGAGGGCGATGTGCTTGGACTTGTGGTCGATCTCGTAGTCGCCGCCTTCGTTCAGGCCTCGGACGGCACTGGCGAACCGGACGTAGGTGCTGCTGGCCTCTTCGGCGCTGCCGCTGATGATGAGCGGGGTGCGTGCCTCGTCGATGAGGATGTTGTCGACTTCGTCGATGATGGCGAAGTAGAGGGGCCGCTGGGCCTTGTCATCCCATTCGCGAACCATGTTGTCACGGAGGTAATCGAACCCGAACTCGTTGTTCGTGCCGTAGGTGATATCGGCGCGATAGACATCCCGGCGTGTACACGGGCGGAGGTCGTCCAAACCGCCGGTGGAGCCTTCCTCGCCGGGCTTGTAGCCAGGCTCGTACATGTACGAGACACCGTTGTTCTGGATCACGCCGATGGACATGCCGAGTGCGTTGTAAACGGGGCCGTACCAGGTAGCGTCGCGGCGGGCGAGGTAGTCGTTCACGGTGATGACGTGGACGCCCTTGTCGGCGATCGCGTTGAGGTAGACCGGCGCAATCGCGGTGAGCGTCTTGCCTTCACCGGTGCGCATTTCAGCGATCTTGCCTTCGTGGAGGGTAATTCCACCCATGAGCTGGACATCGTAGGGACGTTCGCCAACCTTGCGGAACGCCATCTCGCGGGCAACGGCGAAGGCCTCGGGAAGGAGGTCGTCGAGCGACTCGCCTTCTTCGAGGGCAGCCTTAAACTCGGGAGTCTTAGCGATCAGCTCTTCATCGGAGAGAGCGGCTATCTCATCCGCGTAGCTATTGATTTCGGCGACGATGGAAGAGAGCCGCTTGATTTCTTTGTCGTTGGAATCTCCAAGGACGCGGCTGATGAATCCGAGCTTAGGCATATACGCAGTGTAGCTCAAAGATGCGCGACGAAAGTGAAAGAAGCTTCACTGCGAGCGATACTGGATTCTAATGTTTGGCGGATGCCGGGCCCGGTCGCCCGCGCCGAACTTAACGATAGCCGTATTTGAGAGTGAGATGATGATTTCTCTGCGAAAACCCCTTGACTCCACCACCGGGCGAAGAGCGTCGTTCGCGGCGCTCTTCGTGCTCCTCGCTGGATTGATGTTCGCCTCGACGGGCTGCAGCAGCACGGCGACACCGGCGAGTGCCGCCGAAACCGTGCGGCTCGCCAGCCAGAAGACGGACTCGGCGGACAGCGTCAGCTTCGAAATGAAGGTCGCAGTGTCGGGCGTCGGCGGCGGGAACCTCGAAATGTCGGCGAACGGCGTGTACGACCTGGAAGCGAGCCAGATGCAAATGGCGATGGATTTGTTCGGCCAGAAAACCGAGACGGTGCTGGACGGCACGACCGTGTACCTGAAGATGCCGCTGCTCGGCGAGTCCTGGTTCAAGGTGGACGCAGCGGATGCGTTCGAACAGGCCGGCGGCGGACTGAACGGCGTCCTCGGGCAGCAGGATCCCACCAAGATCCTCAACTGGCTCTCGGCTGTGGGTGACGACGTGAGCCGGGTCGGTTCAGATCAGGTGCGGGGCGAGGATGCGGACCACTACCGCGCGACGCTCAACCTGCGCAAGGCGACAGCCGAGCTCAGCGGCGAGCAGGCAGACGGGATTGATGAGGTGCTGGGCCTCATCGGGCAGGACGAGTTCCCGATCGATGTCTGGGTGAATAAGCAGGGTTTCCCGGTGCGGCTCACCTACGAAATGTCGTTTGCGCACTCAGAGGTGAAGGCGATGCAA
>JBATAT010000359.1:0-11991 GCA_049662005.1 Tepidiformaceae bacterium | reverse complement strand
CCGGCGGCCGCCTATGCAGAGCACTTCGGTTCGACACTCAAACTGAACGCGCTGATAGCGACGAACGGGCGCATCATCCGGTCGAAGATGGCCGGGCCAGCGGAAACGGCGGCGGGCCTGGGGAGGCAACTCGCGCAGGAGTTGATGGCCCTGGCGGGGTTGCGATAACGCGGACCGGGGATCGCCGCTGGAGGGTGATGTGACGGGTGCTGTGGATCCTTTAGGTAGCTGCGAATCGTTCGTCGAGCAGGTCTTGGTGAATTGACCGTAGATCGGTGGCAAACCCACCGCGCGTGCGTGAGCGTAGGCGCGCACTCGTGGTAACGACCAATGCGGTATCGGAAACGGTTCGAAACCCGGCGAGTTTGACGCGTTTCCAGAGGTCTTGATCCTCGCCGCACGGCACGGGCATGAACCCGCCAACCTGGTCGTAGACGTCCAGCCGGATAGCGAGATTGGCACCATGCACGTGCGAGTGGCCGTCAGCGGTTATTCCTCGCCGGTAACGTGCTTCGAAGGCGTCTTTCAATGACCGGTGGCCCTTGATAGCGACGATGCCCGCCACCGCGTCGAAACCGGCCTCGTCGTGCGTTCTCAGCCTGGTGAGCCAATCCGCCGGTACCTCGGAGTCGGCGTCAGTCGAGACGATCCACCTTGGGCGCGCTGCAGCGTCCTGCGCAAGGTAGTTTACGCCGAGCGCCCGGGCGTTCCCCACATTGATCGGGCCGGGGGAAATGACGCTGGCACCCGGCCTTCCTTCCATCATTTGCCGCGCAATTTCGCCAGTCTGGTCCGTGCTCCGGTCATCAACTACCACGATCGAACACCTTGCCTGCGACTCCAGGATCGCTCGATTGACCGACAGAAGGCATCGTTCGATGTGGCCGGACTCATTTCGCGCGGGGACGACGATTCCGAATTCGACCGGTGTCAACATGCCTCGTACACCAGCAATTCGAACGATTCTTCCGCGTAGTTGGCCGTCCGTTTCAGCCAGCGCGTCTCGTCCAGCACCTCCCCGACGCGCCGGCCCTTCAACGGGTAGTTTGTTTCAAGAAGGTAGTGGACGGAAACAAGCGTCCCGCCGGGACACATGGATTGCCTCAACCTGAGCAGGGTTTCGCGAAGGCCACTCTCGGTCAGGTAGTAGGCCACTTCACTCAGTACGATTAGATCGAATGTGCCTCGGGGCCAATCGCAAGGTATTGCTCCTTCGACGACACGTGCGCCTGGGTGCGACGCAAGACGCGCCCTCGCCCTGGCTACAACTGACGGCAGAAGGTCCATTGCTAGCAACTCGTCGCAACGTTCGGCGAGCAGGGATGAAAGCACACCGTTCGAACAACCGGGTTCGAAGGCTCTCCGGTACCGCTCGCGGGGTAATGCGGCCAGCGTGAGTGCATACTTCCGTTGTTCATACCAGGAACTCTCGAATGCCCATGGGTCGTTAGCCTGTGCGTACATCTCTTCGAAGTACGCCCGGCCCATCGTCAGGGCGCCAGCCATAGGGGTTCCTCCGTCTCGGTGAAGTAGCTTAAGAAGCCCTCTGGCAGCACCGGGCCGTCCTCCGGATCGGGCCCGAGCGCGTCCAACTGGCTGCTGTACTGATTGGCAGCGCGCTGTTTTCGCTGAAGTACCTCCGGGGGAATGCGTATTTTGACGCCCGCCTCCTGAATGATTCGCTCCGGGTGGAGCCGTGCCCAAATGGCATAGCGCCAACAGCGGACGCCAAGCGCTTCGGCGACTTCGGCGACCGCTTGCCCGACACTGTCGTGGTCCGGGTGGCCGTCTGTCGGAATAGGCGCGAAGACCGCTGATGCGCCCGCCAGGCGGACGAAGAGCATCTGCCGTAAGACTTCGGCGTGCGACACAACATCGGAATCGGGCAGCCCGAAGCGGAGGCGCTGTGGGCGGATGCCCAGCTCGCGATAGGCGCGTACTGTCTCCTGTTCGCGGAGATCGCGCAGTGTCGCGGGCGTGATGCGATTGGACCGCGCGTGGGACGCTTCGCCATCGGTGACGGCGACGATTTCGAGCTCGTAGCCGGCCCACTCGAACAGCGTCATGGTGCCACCCAGTGCGAAGACCTCATCGTCCGGGTGAGGTGCGACAATGACCACGCGGCCGGGAGGCCCGAGCGACTCGATACGCAGCGTTTGAAAATCACCCACCGGAGGAACCTCCGTCTTCGAGTGTCGTGAGTAGCTGCCCAAGCCGTGTCCGATCCCGGGTGGGGTGAAACTGGCGAAGGTAGATCGGAAGATCGGCGAGGGCGCGGCCCTGCTCGGCGCAATGCGTACTCAGCGACGTTCCACCGAGTTCGAGGGCCAGGGCGTAGACCGCATTGCACCCTCGATAGACGATGTCGCGAAGGACAAGCGCCCGAGCTTCTCTTACTTCGGGAGCGGGCGATGGGCAGCTATCGATATCGTCGGCTGTTTGCATAAGGGCGTGGCGCATCTGGGAAAGATGAACGGCCATTTCCCCCGCGATTCCGTAGGAGTCCGGGCGGTTTTCGGCAGCATGTTTGGCGCGCCGCGCGAGGCCCAGGGCCCCGCCATACCAGCACGCGGCGACGTTGCCACTTCCATTCCAGAAGCCGGGCCGATCCTGGTAAAAGCCGCTGTTGCCGACTGGCCCGATCACGTTCAAGGCTTCGAAATCGAGCGTCAGGCTGGCAGAATCGCTCATGCCTACCGACGGCCACGATTGCGGGAGAGGAGACGGCGCCCGGGCATCGACCAAGTAAAGAAACGTTCCACTGCCGTCGCTGGCATCGACGAGCGCCCGGTCGGTCATGCCGTATCCAGAACAGTACTGTTTGCGTCCGTTGAGCGTAATGGTGTCATCAGAGTTTTCGCGCTTCAGAGGTTGCCCGGCCACCCAGACTGCGAACACACGATCCTGCTCAGGCGCCAGGCCGCTCTCGGCAATGATGGCCTGCGCATCGAAGTGTCCCTCGACGAGCCTCGCCAGCGACAGGTCATCGGCGGCAACTTCGGCGAGCCGCTGATAACGGAAGCGAGTCCGTCCCTGTCCCGGGGCTGGGAACTCGAAGGAAGCGAGGGCGCGGAGCCGAACTACCACCGGCATCCCGCGCGTCTCGCGCAGCACATCTACGAAGCGATCCTCTGGATTGCTGAGCTGAAATGGGTCGCTGCAAAACATGTCGCTAACTCCTGGGGCAACGCCCACGTAAGCCCGCAGCATGACTGAGAGTCCCTCCCAAAAGCCCAACGCCGCGAGTGGATGGCGTTGCGATTCGCTTTCAGTTTCGGGATGATCGCTCCTGCTTGAGCAAACAGAGAAAGAGCCGTTCCGCTGGATCGTCCTGCGTGCGCAGCCATGAGGCGCGATTCCTCAGCCACATCGGCCGTAAATCCCCGGACTCGAATGCCTCCAGAACGTCCGGGTGGACGTAGCACTTGCGACAAATGGCCACTGTGTTGCCCAGGACGCGGGCGGCTGCTTCGAGTGCGAGGTTGATCCCCGCATGCCGCTCCTTCTCGCAATTTGGCGTCGCAAGCTCCGCGAGTGTTAGCGCGGCCACAACCGACCCTCGCCAGGTTCGAAAATCTTTGGCAGTAAAATCCCCGCCGGAGGCTTCTTTGAGGTACTCATTCACGTCGTCGGAATGGACCTTGCGAACCGCACCGTCATCGTCGAGGTACCCGAATAGTTGGCGACCCGGCAGGTCACAACATTGTGCGACCACGCGAGAGACCCGTGGTGAACGCAGGTTGACCGACTGCTTCTTGCCGCTCTTGCCTACGAAGGTCAGTTCAACCCCCGTGCTCGACACCTCAATGTGCCGGCGCGAGACTGTCGTTAGTCCGTAGCTCCCGTTTTCTCGGGCGTACTGTTCGTTCCCGATCCGCAGTGCGGTCCCATCGAGGAGTTTGATCATCGCGGCGATCACCCGGCGTTTCGTTAGTTTGTGCTGTCGCAAATCGCAGTCCACCTGGGCGCGAATGGCGGGTAGAGCCCGGCCGAATGCGGCCATTCGATGAAACTTCGTCTCATCTCGAACCTTCCGCCAGCGTGGGTGGTAGAGGTATTGCTTGCGGCCCTTTGCATCTCGGCCAGTCACCAGGAGGTGACCATTTTCCGCCGGACAGATCCAAACATCGCGCCAGGCAGGCGGTATCGCCAGCCGCATAATTCGGGCCCTCGTGCTCGTATCTACGGCGGATCCGTCGGGCGACACGTAACTGAAACCTCGGCCCCGTCGGTGCCGCCGTATACCGGGCTCCGAATCTGACGTCCAGCGCAACCCATTGATTTTAGCCGTTTCCGAGGCAAGACCGTTCGTTCGTGAAGGTGAGGAGCGGCGCTTGCTCATGGTGCGGAAGTGTACGTTCCGCGCCGATTCGAATTCGTTTCGAGTTTCGCCTTCGGTGTTACAGAGATGTCGCGAAGTTGCTACCGAAAGATTTGGAGAGCGATCCGATCTCTGGCCAAGACGGCCATTCTGCAAACGCCGTACGCCGCATCGGTGCTGAGGAGCCGCTCGCGGGCCCGCTGCGCCGTCGCCGTGTCGAATCGGGCGGCGGCGGGCGATGCCCTCCGGTCTCACCGTCCGATTCTCTCAGCTGCCGCTGCCCGGAGCTCCTCGTCATGCTGGGACAGGAGGATTGATGTCGCGGCGGCGAAGAATGCGTCGGCCTCCCCCGGTCGCCGCGGCGCGGCGGTGGTTAGCGGGTAACTGAGCGCGCGATCCTGCCGGGCTTGACTACCAGGCTGATGAAGAAGCTGACGATGCTGATGATGATGGCGCCGAAGAAGGCGCTCCAAAAGCCATCGATGGCAAAGTGGATGGCATCGAACTTTCCGGAGAACCAGGCGGTGAGCGCGAGCAGCGCGGTGTTGATGAAGATGAGGAAGATGCCGAGGGTCATGACCAGGGCGGGGAGCGTGCCGATGACCAGCAGCGGCTTCAGGTAGGCGTTGAGCAACCCGAGGATCAGGGCCACGAAGAGAGTGCTCTTCCAGCCTTCGAGGTGGATGCCGCCGATCAACTGGGCAGCGACCCAGACGGCGGCGGCGGTGATCAGCCAGCGCACCACGAAGGCGATGATCTTCCCCTCACTGCTGCGGGGTTCCCGTCCACGACCAACGACAACGAAATCAGGCATGCAGAGAGTGTAGCCGAAATAAGAAACGAGAATCGCGCGCGGCGATTAGCGGCCGCCAGACTATGCGGCTTGCTGGTTGCTGCGGAGCATCTGGAGCATGGTCTGCTGGAAGCGCACTCGCTTATCGGGTTCGCGGATTTCGGCGCTGATGCGCTCGGCGAGCGCGGCAACAGCCTCGCGCGGGAAGGTCGCACGCGTGAAGCCGAGGTCTTCGACGGCATCGTCGATGATGATTTCGGCGAGCGGCCCAAGAGCGCCGGCGACCGCAGTGTTGAGGGCATGGAAGAAGCCGGCGCCAGCCAACGCCTTCGGCTGTGGTGCGGCAACGGGCGCGGCGGTCAGTTCGACGAGACCAGCGAGCTTCAGACGGTAGAGTTGCTTCGCCATTTCGATGTCCTCGACGCCTCGTCCGAGAGCGAGTTCCGCCGCCGTTATTTCACCGTCGATGCGGGCGATGAGTTCCCAGTCGGAAGAATCGATCGTGATCGGGGAACCCGGAGCCTTTTTCGCGAGGTGGGGGACGACGTCCATGTTTGGGACGACGCGGCGGACGACTTCGCGCTCGCTGGCGGCGCGAGCAGAATCGGCGAGCAGGCGATCGAGTGGCTTTTCAATACTTCGGCCGGGGGGCGGCACCTGCGGATCGAAACGGAACTGCCCGTTCGGCCAGGACGCGAGCCGGGCGAACGCAGATTCGCCGACGACCATTTCGGATTCGGCATGAACGAGTTCGCCCTGGACGAGGTAGAGGTCTCCCTGGTCGAGGCCGGAAGTGAGTTCGAGGTGGCCTGATTGGCCGCCCGCGGCGAGCATCTTCAGCAGATCGACGAGCGGCAGTTGTGCCAGGCTCCCTGTAATTCCGTCAGACATGATGACCTCCCTTAGCCCATTGAGGGCTGTCCCCCCGAGTTGAGGACCGTCCAAGATGACCACGAACCCTGGTCCAGGGCTGCCCGGCTGACAAGCGCCGCGCGTTCTGCCCGGTGGTCGGCGATGCGTTTCTGCGCATTGGCATTGGCGCGCCAGCCGGCAATGACAACATCGACCGTCATGCGCACCATCGCCATATCAACTTCGGGCTGACAAACGACAAAGAACACACCGTCGCCGATATCCTGGGCGAGCAACCGCCAGGAGTCGTAGACGAAGTCGATCCGTTCAGCGCCCTGGTCGGCGGCATCGAGGGCGACGAAGGCTCGGGCAACTTCGCGGCCGATGGTGTTCATCGTGACGGTGGCGAGGACGGCCGGATCGGAGCTCACGATGACATCGCCCCTGTTGTCACAGAGGAACGAGCCTCCGACAGCAGCGAGTGCGCCAATCTGGTCGAGTTCCTTCTCCACGATGTCCTCTCAGATCTAGGCGACGAATTCCTGCACATCTTCGCGCAAGCCGAAGCGATCGATGACCGCGGCATGCTTCTCGCTGATGCCTTCGAGGCGGCTCCGGACTTTGGCCTCGAGGTCGGCACGCTTGAGTTGGAACGCCAACTTCGAAACGGTGTCGCTCAGGCAATCGCCAAGGGCCTTACTGAAATCATCGGGTAGTAGTGCATCGAAGGTGATAGTCCCGCTGGCGTAACTGAACTCCGCCGCGAACGGATCGAGGAACGGATAGGTGGCGGCGCGGGAAACAAGCACTTCTTTGAAGGCGGTGAGGAACCGCCCGGGCTTGGCGAATGAATCGGCGGTGGATTCAGCGAGCGAGAGCACTTCTTCCCAGAACGCGATCAGTTCCGCCCGGTAGCCTTCCTGGGCGGGGGCCTGAGGTGGCACACCGGCCACGGCCTGCTGGCCGGCCTCGACGAAGACGTTGAAGCTGCCGCCGCCGACGTTGACCGCCTGGACGATAGCGTTGAGCGCATCCTGGCCGTTGATCATGTCCGTTCCGGACGAGAACACGCTTTCGACTGGTTCGCCGCCGGCAAGGTAGATGATGCCAGCGGCCCCGCCCTCGCCGACATGGACTTCCACGTATCCGGTGAGGCGATCAGAGCGAAGCTTCGCGATCAGGCGGTCAAGGCTCGTGAAGGCGCTCGTCAGGTCGCGGTAGAGCGGTCGCGAATCCATAAGGCGGTGAAGGAGCAGGACGACATCGGGGAAGGCGGAGTAGACGTTGATGATCCCGTCGCGGGCAGCCGCGCGCTCGGTGACGCTTCGGGTGGCAGCGGGGCCGACGACGCGCCTGTCTCCTTCGATTTCCTGGGCATTCACAATTTCGCCTTCGGAAAGAAGGAGCGTGCCGGTATAGCCGGGTCCAGCGACCTCAACGTAACCGGTGAGCTTCCGTTCCTGGAGGTCGGTGATGAGCGCCTCGAAGGAGGTGAACGAGGTGTTCAGATTTGCGTACACAGTGCGGTCTTTCGGGAACATCATTGTCGTGAACTCCTCATCGACGATTCAGGGAGACTGGAGACGCGCTTCACCAGGGCGGCGAGCGGGGCCGTAGTTGCCGCCGAGCGACCCGGGGCGATGCGGACGGAGAGGTAGGCGCCTGGCACCAGGTTGTACACGGCAGACTCCGACCTGGCGCCAGAAATCGTCATGTGGCTGAAGCTGCTGCCTGCGAGCTGCTTGCCCATGCCACGGAGATCTCCATCGACCGGCAACGATTCGGCCCGGATGGCGACGAAGCTGGCGAGGGCGGCTTCGCGGTCGGGTTCTTCGACCCTGGCCGCTCCCAACACGGCCCCTTCGCCGGAGCAGACGATGGCGGAGCGGACGCCATCGATATTGGCGGCCATGGCAGCGATTCGGCCGGCAAGTTCACGCGGGATAGTGGCGTCCATCTCGTCCTCCTCTCGTTCCTTCGCTTCCGGTTAGGCGGCGGCCGACCGGCGCTGGCGAAGGCGCTCGATGGCCGAGCGGAGGCTCGATTGCATCCGCCGGAGCGACTCGGCGAGCTGGCCGATCTCGTTGCTGGACTCGACGTCGATTTCGACATCGAGTTCGCCAAGGCTCATGCGGTCGGCGACTTCGGCGAGGTGCGTGAGGGGCCGGGTGATGGTGGCGGAGATGAAGACGGCGAGGCCCAGCGCAAGGACGATGCCGATCAGAGCGGCGGAGCCGTAGAGCGCGAAGTCCTCGCGGGCCTGCGAGGCGCGGTCGTCAAAGTCAGCCTTGAGTGCTGCCTGGGCAGACGTGAGCAACTGGTTCGAAAGGTCGATAGCGCTGTTTCCAAGGAGGAAGTAGCCCTCAGCGCCGGTTTCGGAGAGCGAGGATGCGTTCATGATCGACGTTTGCGTGCTGCCGACGAAAGTGTTCCGTGCGTTCATGGCGCGAGTCATGATCGGGCGAAGGTCGCTCTCGAAGCTGTCGTTGTTTGCCATCGCGGTTTCGAGCTGGCGGGCAAGCTGCTCGGCCTGGAAGGTGGCGAGCGCAGATTGTGCTGCAAGGAACGACCTGGTCTCTTCGCGAGCGGGCTGGTTCGGCCGCGATACGAGGGCGCCGGCGCCCTGGCTTCGCATCTGCGAGAGAGCATCGGTCATGCGGGGAAGCGTTTCCGTCAGGGCAACGATGACGTTGCGGGTATCGAGGTCCGGATCGAGGACGAGCCCGGATTCAGTGGCAATCGTCGCGAGGAGCGGGAAGACGCCCTGTTCGATGACGGAGTTGTGCAGCGAACTTGCTTCCTGGGTGCTGCCTGCGGAATCGCGCGCCTTGGGCCATTCGGCGGCGAGGAAGGCGACGTATTCCCGGGTGTTGAAGCGATTGCCCCAGTCGGCATCGGCCTCGGTGATTTTCGCAAGCGCCTCGTCGGCGGCGGCGGCGGTCTGTTCCATGTTGGCGCGAGCGGCTTCTTCGCCGCTGAGGACGCGTTCGACCAGTGCCCGGTGACGCTGGACTTCGGTCATGAATGGCATGATCGTCGAAACGTAGTCCAGTCCATCAGCTTCGGAGCTGGCCTGGCTGGTGGCCGCCTGCTGATCCTGGTATTGGACGAAGACGAGTGCGCAGATCGGAATCGCGAGCACGACGACGATCAGGCCCAGCTTGTTGGCGATTTTCAGATTTGCGATTTGGGCGAACCCGGGCAAATGGCGTTGCATTATTCCCTCCCTGCGATCACGAGCGTTCGCGTCGCGCACCGGGCCGATCATGGGCGCCCGGCATCCCTGCTAGTTCCAAGTTCGACGCCTCCCGTCCACGGGAAAGGTGGCAGTTTCGTGGCTCGGAAGGGCCAAGCCGGGGGAGCGGTGGCCGGGAGGGAACGACGAGGGGTGCAGGGGGTGAGCAAGAGGGGCGGGTGGCCCGTAGAGGGGACCCAGCGCTATCCGTGCAAGTAGGTTTCGGGGAGCAATTCCGTGACTTCGATGACGTCATCGCAGGGGATGCGGGAGGCCTTTGCGTGCGCTTCGAGGTCGTTCACATTGTTCGCTTCGTAGATGCAGTCGATCCGGCCGGCTTCCTTATCCCAGAATGAACGGTGCCATTTCACACCGGGAAATTGCGGCGCGCACAGGATGGCACGGAATGCGGCGGCATCCATATCTTCGTTGCTGATTTCGCCCACGTCTCTTCGGATTCGATAGAGCGCCATGTGGTTCACACCTGTCTTTGAAATCGGAGGGATTCTAACTTATGGGCGCAAGATCCATGGTTAAGTGTCCGCAGGGTCAATCGGCTCGAGAACGGAGACGAGATCGCTCGCGCGAATTCGCAAGGCACGCTGGCCCGCCAGCCGGCTGGCCCTCAATCGCCCGGCGCGTATCCAGGCCCGCACGGTCTGTACATGGACGCCGAGATATTCGGCTGCGTCCTCAGGCGAGTAAAGCTTTTCGGCTTCCGCCGTGGGCAGGGTTCGATCCTTTGCGAACTGTTCGACCTGCTCGACGGTCACACCGAGCTCGCCGAAGACACGGGCCGGCAGGCCTTCGCCCCACCGCATGAACGTTAGGAGATAGTGGAGTTCGTCGACTCGGCGCCGGCCTGAACCCTTCAAATCGACAATCAGCTTTTGAGAGAACCGGACCATGTCGTCGTCGAGCGAGGTGTGCATTCCAGCGGTCCCGCCGGGGACTGTCCGTTCGACGATGCCCTGGATTATCTCTACATCGATGCCAATTGGGCCGAACTGAAAATAGCCGAAGCGTGAGAAGCGTCGCAGAAAAGCCAGGAAGGTGATGTCTACGGTAACTGTAGACCCGCCGAGGCGACGCGTTTCGGCGTCAGCCGCCATTCCCATCACTTCGATAAATTCCGCATTCGCCTCGCCAAGATCGGGAGCTTCGATCCAGCCGGCAGCTTGCTCGTCGATATCCGTCATCTGGCGCCCAGTGTGACACGGTTCACGCTTTTTCACAATCACATACAACGTTAAACTACGTCAACCTCTTGCAAACTCACTTTTCAATGCTATCTTGCCCACGAGCCTCATTCGCGAGGCGAACACATTGGAGGAACCAGACCATGACCGCCACAATGGCAAGAGAAGTCCTGAATGCCGATATGCTCACCCGGTTCGGTGAGCGTGCCGCCCGCTACGACGCGGAGAACACATTCTTCACCGAAGACTTCGAGGAACTCCGCGAAAGCGGCTACTTGAAGATGGCAATTCCGGAAGAACTCGGTGGCCTCGGCTACTCGCTCGCAGACGTCTGCAAGCAGGAGCGGAAGCTCGCCTACCATGCCCCGGCCACGGCGCTGGCCACCAACATGCATGTCTACTGGACCGGCGTCGCGGCAGACATGCGACGCATGGGTGACCCCTCGCTTGAATGGCTGCTTCGCGAAGCCGCTGCCGGCGAAGTCTTCGCTGCAGGCCACGGCGAGGTGGGGAACGACCTGCCACTCTTCCTTTCGACCAGCAGCGCCGTCCGCGTCGACGGCGGTTACAAATTCACCGGGCACAAGATGTTCGGTAGCCTGACACCGGTCTGGACTCGCTTCGGGTTCCACGCCATGGACACGACGAGCAACCCGGAAGCACCGGAGATTATTCACGCGTTCATGCCGCGCGATACCGCGAATTACACGATCAAGGACACCTGGAACACGCTGGGCATGCGGGCCACGCGCAGCGATGACACCATCCTTGATGGCGCCTTCGTGCCGGATAAGTACATCGCCCGGAAGGTGCCAGCCGGTGGCGCCGACCTCTTCGTCCTCTCGATCTTCGCCTGGGCGGAGCCGACCTTCAGTAGCATCTACCTCGGGCTGGCGAAGCGAGCCATCGACATCGCGGTCGAGACTGCCCATCGCCGGAAGTCACTGGCGCTCACCCGCTCCTTCGCTTACCACCCGGAGGTGCAGCACCAGGTCGCGGAGATGACGTTCAGGTTCGATGCAGCCGAGGCCCTGGTTGAAAAGATCGCGGACGAATGGTCCCGCGGCGTCGACTACGGTCACGACTGGCCGGGCAAGCTCATGTCAGCCAAGTACGTGGCCGTGGAAGCAGCGAAGGACATCGTCGATCGTGCAATGGCGATCTCTGGTGGTAGCGGAATGTTCAAGGGAAATGAACTTGAACGCCTCTACCGGGACGTTCGCTGCGGCGGGTTCCACCCGGCCAACTCGGTGCTCGCGCCGGAAATCGTCGCCAAGGTCGCGCTCGGGATCGGCCTCGGTGAACAGCCGCGCTGGGGGTGAGAGCGGAAAGAGAAAAGAGGAAAGAGGCAAGAGGCAAGAGCTGCTCTGCTTTGTCCGACCGGTGCGTAGCACCATGAAACCCGCTAGACTCCCGACCATACATTTGGCCGGGAGTCTTCGGTTTCACGGCCCGCCCGGAGGATTCGATGAAGGTTGGCATTGGTTTTGGTGGAGGCCCCGATTGGGAGCGCTCTGCGCAGTTCGTTCAGGAGGCCGAGAAGCTCGGCGTAGATTCGGTGTGGACGGCCGAGACGTGGGGGTTCGACGCG
>JBATAT010000358.1:0-5211 GCA_049662005.1 Tepidiformaceae bacterium | reverse complement strand
GGCCAATCGCTCTTCGGCCCAGCTCCATTCAAGCATTCCATCGTCGTCGTCGGGCAGACCGTAGTCCTTCGGCACATCTGGCCGCTCGCGTGTGTTGGGCCTCGTCATGGCACCACCTCCCTTTTGGGTTGTCCTGCCACAGTGCATCGAAAATGCGTCATCACGTGACGCGAATGGCCTCACGGCCACCGTTCCTCCTGCAGAAACACTGGACATCTGTCAACAGTATGGCCACAGTGGAAAGAGACGCCTCAACGGGTCCGTAATGGGCGGTCGTGACCTCAATCAAACCTATGGTAGTCTAGGGGAGAGCTATGGCTGACTACGATATCGCGGTAATTGGCGGTGGCCCCGGAGGCTATGTGGCCGCCATCCGTGCCGCGCAGTTGGGCAAGTCCGTAGTCGTCTTCGAGCGCGACCGCATGGGCGGCCTCTGCCTCAACTGGGGCTGCATTCCGAGCAAGGCACTCCTCAAAAACGCCGATATCGTGAACCTTGTCCGTGATGCCGCCACATGGGGAATCAACGGCATCGAAAAGGCGACCTTCGACTTCGGGGCTGCCGTCCAACGGAGCCGTGGCGTAGTCGACAAGGTCGTCGGCGGTGTCGAAGGGCTGATGCGGGACAACGGCATCACCGTCGTACAAGGCACCGCTTCGCTGAAGAACACCCGAACCGTCTCTGCTGATGGCAAGGACTACTCGGCTTCCGCGATCATCATCGCCACCGGCGCCACGACGCGTGCCCTGCCGGGAATTCAACCGGATGGCAAAGTCATCCTGACAAGCCGGGAAGCCCTCGAAAATACGAACGTCCCAAAGCGCGCAGTTATCATTGGTGCCGGCCCAGTTGGCGTCGAATTCGGCCACCTCTGGGCCAGCTACGGCGCCGAAGTAACGATCGTCGAACTCCTCGACACGCTCGTTCCGCTGGAAGATGCCGATGCTGGGCGGGCACTGAAGCGCTCGTTCGAAGGGCGCGGCATCACCTGCCTGGTGAAAACCCGGGTTGAAAGCGTCGAAGTGAACGACGCCAGGGCGATTGTGACTGTGAAGTCGGACGCTGGTGAACAGAAGCTCGAAGCCGATGCGGTGCTGCTCGCCGTCGGTTTCGTACCCCATACCCAGGGCCTGGATCTCGAGAACGCAGGTGTCTCCACGCAGCGCGGGTTCGTCACCATCAACGATCAGATGCAAACAAACGTTCCCGGCATCTATGCCATCGGCGATGTCACCGGGAAGCTCATGCTGGCCCACGTAGCCATGCAGCAGGGGGTCATAGCCGCCGAAGACATTGCCGGCCAGACGGTACCCGTCCTCGACTACATCCAGATGCCGCGCGCGACCTTCTGCCAGCCGAACGTTGGCTCGATCGGCTACACCGAACAGGCCGCCAAAGATGCCGGCTTCAAGGTGAAGACCGGCCGCTTTCCCCTGACAGCGCTCGGGAAGTCTGTCGCCGTGGCCCACACCGAAGGCTTCGTGAAAGTTGTGGCCGATGAGCCAACAGGCCAGATCCTGGGCATCCATATGGTCGGCTACGACATCAACGATCTGCTCGGCGAGGCAACGATCATCGCCCTCCTCGAAGCGACCACGATCGAAGTCGGGTTCGCGGTCCATGCCCACCCCACGATCGCCGAAGCCATCAAGGAGGCTGCGCTCGCCGTCGATGGCGAAGCCATCCACATCGCCCGCCGCCGCGCCGGCGCCCAACCACCACAAGGAGCCGCCACCAGGTGACGACGCCAACCAGGAACGCACCGAAATCCGAACTCAGCGAGCAGCAGCTCGACCAGTTCCTCTACGAGATGATGCTCATCCGCCGATTCGAAGAGAAGGCCGGCGAGCTCTACACGAAGGGCAAAATTCGGGGCTTTCTTCACCTCTATACCGGGCAGGAAGCCTGCGCCGTCGGCTCCTTCGCAGCACTTGACGAACACGACAAAATCGTCACCCACTACCGCGACCACGGCCACGCGCTCGCCCGTGGGCTCGATCCGAACCGGGTGATGGCCGAACTCATGGGTAAAGCCACCGGCGTAAGCGGCGGCCGCGGCGGTTCGATGCACCTCTACGACGTCGCCAGGGGTTTCCTCGGAGGCTACGCGATCGTCGGCGCCCACCTCCCACTCGCGGTCGGTCTCGGCCTCGCCGCAAAGATGAAGAAGGAAGATTCGATCGCCTTCTGCGTCTTCGGCGATGGCTCGGTCGCGGAAGGCGAATTCCACGAGGCCCTGAACATGGCGGCTCTCTGGAAGACGCCAACCGTCTTCTTCTGTGAGAACAACCTCTACGGCATGGGCGTCCCTTTGCATGAGTCGCTTTCAGCGCCGATTCCCCAGCTCGCCGCCGCCTACAACATGCCCGCCGTCTCGATCGACGGCATGGATGTCCTTGCCGTCCACGAGGCCACCAGGGAGGCGGTCGCACACGCTCGCGCCGGCAACGGGCCGTACTTCATCGAAGCGATGACCTACCGCTACCGCGGCCACTCCATGTCAGACCCCGAGCTCTACCGCCTCAAGGACGAAGTCTCCGAATACAGGAAGAAGGACTGCATCGAACATCTCAAAGCGCACATGCAGGAAGCGGGACTCCTCGACGAGGCAAAGTTTCAGAGAATCGTCGAGCGGGTCGACCAGGTTGTTGACGATTCCGTCGAATTCAGTGAACAGAGTCCCCAACCCGCACTCGATACACTCATGGACCACATCACCAAGGAGCCAGCCCGTGGCTGAAATGCGCATGCGCGACGCCCTCCGCGAGGCTCTCCGCGAGGAGATGATCCGCGACGACCGCATCTTCCTCCTCGGCGAAGACATCGGCGCCTACGGCGGCTCGTACTCCGTGACAAAGGGCCTCCTCGAAGAGTTCGGCGAAGAGCGCGTCATCGACACGCCGATCGCCGAATCCGGCATCGTCGGCACCGGCATCGGCGCAGCGATGGCTGGCTTCCACCCCATGGTCGAACTGATGACCATCAACTTCAGCTTTCTCGCGCTCGACCAGATCGTCAACAGCGCCGCCAAGCTCCACCACATGTCGAACGGCCAGATCACGGTGCCGCTCGTCATTCGGATGGCCAGCGGCGGCGGTTCGCAACTCGGTGCGACACACAGCCACTCCCTCGAAGGCCTCTACGCGCACTTCCCAGGCCTGAAAGTCGTCTGCCCTTCGAACGCTGCCGACGCCAAGGGCCTGCTCAAGCGCGCCTTTCGCGACGAAAACACCGTGATTTTTATCGAGCACACGGCGAACTACGTGCTCAAAGGCGAGGTGCCCGACGATCCCGACTACCTCGTTGAGTTCGGTGTCGCGAACATCCTTCGCCCCGGCGATGACGTGACCATCATTGGCTACAGCGGCAGCGTTCACCAGGCGATGCGCGCAGCCACCATGCTCGAAGAGCAGGAAGAGATCAGCGCCGAGGTCATCGACCTTCGCACCCTGAGCCCGCTCGACATGGATACCGTCATCAAGTCTGTGAAAAAGACAAACCGCGCCGTCGTGGTTGAAGACGACTGGAAGTTCGGCGGCTTCGGTGGCGAGCTTAGCGCGCAGATCATGGAACGAGCGTTCGACTACCTCGATGCACCGGTCGCTCGTGTCTCTTCGAAAGATGTCCCGCTCCCCTACAATCGCAACCTGGAGTTCGCCGCCCTCCCGTCCGAAGAGGACGTGGTCGAGGCCGTCCTCCGCACATTCAAGGAGTAAACCGTGGCCTTCGAAGTGACCATGCCCCAGATGGGCGCCGATATGACCGAAGGCACGGTCGTCAAGTGGTTCAAGAGTCTCGGTGAGACCGTGACCCGCGGCGAGATCATCGCCGAGATCGAGACCGATAAAGCCAACGTCGAACTCGAAGCCTACGAGTCGGGAACGCTCATCAAGCTCATCGCCGAAGAGGGCGAAGTCGTTCCCGTGGGCGAAGTCATCGCCCTCCTTGGCGCCGAAAACGAAGCCGTCCCCGATATCGAGCGCAAGCCGCCCGCCGAACCCGCGAAGCGCACAATCGAACCCGACGAACACGCCGTAGCGCCCACCGAGGCGCAGCCGAAGGCACAAGCCGAAGCCGAAGCTCTCCCCTCTCCCAAACCTGCGAGAGGTGCCGAGCGTGAAGGCGACGACCGCATCCGAATCTCACCGGTCGCGCGAAAGATCGCGACGGAGGCCGGCCTCGATTACGCCGGCCTCGAAGGCACCGGCCCCGGCGGCCGCATCCTCCGCAAGGACGTCGAATCCGCAATCGCCGCCGGACCGTCTCCGAAAACTACCGAACACCCCTCTGCCAGGCCCGAGCGCGCGGTCGAGGGCGAGGGCCATTCGAAGATGCGCCAGGCGATTGCCCGCCGCATGGCCCAATCCAAGGCGACCGCGCCGCACTACTACCTCACGCTCGATATCGACATGACCGCGGCGCTCGAGTTCCGATCGCAAATCAACGCGAACGCGACCGACGAACAACGCGTGAGCATCAACGACCTCATCGTGAAGGCGTGTGCCATCGCGCTCGAACGCATGCCCAAGTTCAACTCCGAATACCACGATACCGGCCTCAAGCTGCACGACGGCATCAACGTCTGCATCGGCATCGCGATGGACGACGGCCTTATCGCGCCAGCCATCCTCGATTGCCAGTCGAAGTCGCTCGGACGCATCGCCATCGAAGCCAAAGACCTCATCGACCGCGCGAAATCGGGCAGGCTCACGGCCGCCGAATACAGCGAAGGCACCTTCACAATCACGAACCTCGGCGCCTACGGGGTCGAAACCCTCATCGGGATCATCAACCCCCCGCAGGCCGCGATCCTCGGCGTCGGCTCCGTCATGCCCCAGCCAGCCGTGCGAGACAACGAAATCGTCATCCGCCAGGTGATGAAAGTCGCCCTCAGCGCCGACCACCGCGTCTCCGACGGCGCGGAAGGCGCCCGGTTCATCAAAGAAATCCAGCAGCTCCTCGAAGCCCCGGCGGCGCTGGCGCTGTAGCCCAAACCTCAATCAGCTCCCCTCGCCCGCGACGCAGGAGTCGGGAGAGGGGCCGGGGGTGAGGGCCTCTGCCCCGAGCCACCGACCTGTCGGGGGCCAGCGTCGATCGCCACGCCCGCTCGCCAAACCCCATGCTCCCGCGCTGGAAACCCCCCGTCCCCCGTCCTATCTACAAACCCCCCTCGCCCGCGACCAACGGGAGACGGAAGAAAGGCGTTAGGGC
>JBATAT010000357.1:0-17026 GCA_049662005.1 Tepidiformaceae bacterium | reverse complement strand
GTGCACCGGCGGGGTGGCCGTGGCCGTCGCGGCGGTAGGGACGGCTGTGGGCGTCGCCGCACCACCGCCGCCGGTCGATACGACAGTCACCGTGAAGGTGGCGGCGGTCGCCGGTCCGAGGAGCGAGTCGATCGTGATCGTTCCAGTGTGCGTCCCAGCGGAAAGAAACCGCGGGTCCACTGTGATTTGCAACTCACTATCCTGGCCGGCGTTCGCAAGCCTGGGGACCTTCTGAACAACGACGTCGTAGTTCGAACCGATGGCGACGCCGCCATCGATGTGTCGCGGATCAGAGGCGTGACGGACGATCAGCCAGTCGGCCGACGTCCGGACGCGGAACGGCGCGAGGGCGGTGCCGAGGTTCTTGATGGTGACGGGCGACGACGAAGCCGTCGCCGCACCGGCGGTGAGGGTCACGGTCCGGGATCCGATGATCTCGATGCTCGGCGCGCCAATGAAATAGGAAATGTCTGAAGGATTCGGCGCGGTGGCGCTTTCGACGTGCGGGACAGTCGGAAAGTCCATCGGTGCGCACGCTTCGGGCGCCCCGCTGTCGGAACAGGCGTCGTAGTTCACTACGGCGAGAGCGGCCGCAATTTCGGGCGAGGCGAGGTTTGGCATCGAGAAGACCTGGGGCGTCCACATGCGGCCTGCTGGATTTACCGGGGCGTCGGGATCCGGTTCAGGAATGGGTTGCACCGCCCTGAGGAACTGATCCGCCGACCAGCCAGTAATGCCGCCGTAGGTGACGTTCCACCAGGTAAGCCCGTCGGCAACCTGGGGTCCGGCGACAACGGTGAGGCGAGTACCGTCCGGGACGACCGTTAGTTCAGTGCCGTTGAGCGTGGGAGTGGCGCGGATACGCAGACCGTTTCCCGTTCCAAAGACAATTGCGGTGTCGCCCGCGACGAACTTCGGCCCCTGTGGTGTTGGCGCGGGTGCGGGCGGCGCACTACCGGGCAGCGGAGGAGGATAAGCGACACCCTTGGGCATCGGTGGGTAGCGAAGACATCCGTAGACGTCTTCGGTGTAGGTGTAATCACTGCGCTGGAAGAATCCGTAGCCGGGAGCGTTGGGGTCGCCGCAGTTCCAGACACTGCCGCGGAGCGGGTCCTTGGTGGGGTTCAACGGATGATTGCTGAAGGCGAAGCCGTTATAGCTCCAGATAGCGTAGTACCAGTCTTCGAGCGCGGCAGGATCGCCCATCCCGGCGACGGGCCGCCCGGCAGGCGCCCCGTTCCACTTGCCAGCAAGGATGCGGACACCCTCGGCGATGTTGAAGAGTGGGTGTGTGCCGATGAGCGCCTGGCGAGCCGCGGGGACGCCGGGTTCGAGCGCGTCGCCTCCGAGGTAGCCCATGCCAGTCGTGATCTGACCAATTCCATAGCCGCAGTCGAGCGACGTAAGGGTCGGGCCTGTGCCGCCGTAGAGGGTGGTGTAGGAAGCGTTCGCCCAATCAGCCTCGATGTGGGCGATCGACTTGTAGATGCTGGACGGGATGGCCTTCGCGGGATTGGCCGGCAGGCGTGCCGAGCGCGGGCCGGATTCGACACCCTGGTAGGTCACGTCAATCGTCTCGGAACCCACCGTGTAGACCGACGGGACTGCCCAACCGCGAGTGGCAAGATCGATCAGCTCCCCGTACTTGCCGACGTAATCTTCGTATTCGTAGGTGTCGAAGCCCCAACCGTGGTTGGGCGCATGACAGGCGTAATGGTCGGCGCGCGCAGACTCGGGGTTCGCGAAGACGCACGCGAACGCAATGCCAACGACAGCCAGGGCCAGGAGGGCCCGTTCTATCGAGAAGACCAACCGAAAAACCTCGTCTGATTTTCGAAGATCACGCGCTCCTGGCCGTCGATCACCTGCAACTGGGGCCGGCCGGGGGATTCAAATGAGTCGCCAGTCCAGTGGGTGACGACAAGGGCCTTGCCGCTGCCTGAATAACCCAGGGGCACATCGAATCCGTCGGACGAGCTGGCGGTAAGTGATTGGGCACTGACGCCGCCACCAGCGCCACTCGCAGCACCGGGTTCGACGCCGAACGTGGGCGCGTCAGTCGCGGGATTCCAGGCTGCGCCGAGCGCGGATACCGAGGCCGAAAGTGACTGCGCGGCGACTCCAGATGAAGCGGACCCGCCAAGCGGCGACGTGCGCGCCACGTATTGCAGGCCGGCTGCGGTGTCGACCTCGACGAACGCGATGCTCTTGCCGTCGGGGCTCAGGCGCCAATCCCGTGTCAGGTTGGCCGACAGATGGAGGGGTTCGGCGCCGGGGCGGTCGAGCGTCGTCCCACTGGCATCGAGGACAACGGTCACCAGGCGCGATTGTTCGTCGAAGCCGACCGGATAGGCGCCCAGGGCACCCGAATAGGTCTGGAGGTGTGTTTCGTCACCGCCCGAGCGATCGACCGTGACAACATCGATCGGGCCCTGGGATTCGTTTCCGGCAACGTTGCGCGTGATAACGATCTGCTCACCATCGGGATTCCAGACGGGTGCAATTTCGGGTGAAACGTTTTCAGCGGCGCGGTTCAGTTTCCCGGTCTTGAGGTCGAGCACCTGGAGGCTGGCGATTGGACGCGACGCGACGCCTGCATCGGTGACGACAAGGGCGAGGTGGCTGCCATCGGGGGAAACGGCGCCGATCGAGGCAAACCCGGCCATGTGCGGCACGCGGGCAATTTCCGCCGGCGCCTCGAGGCTGCTGCGACCGACGACGGAAATCACGTCGGTATCACCCTCGGTTCTCCCGAGGACCATATATTCGCCGGATGGAGCGGTAGCGAACGCCGTTCGAGGCGCGACTCTCGCACCACCCACACCAGCGATCGCGGCAACGATTGGTGCGAGGGCGATAATCCCGGCGACCACCGTGAGTGCGATGAACAATCGCGAGTAGTCGCGGTGCCGGGTCATTCTTCTAGCAGAAACAGCCATTGGGGCTCCTGTTGGGGTTGCAGGCTATCAATTGAGGTCGCGGACCCAGCCGAGGAATGCGGCGCCGCGCGCTTCGGAGAAGCGGTGTCGGGTGGATTGCTGGTTCGCGGATTCGCGGGTAATGAGTTCGAGGGCGGAGGTTGGCCGGCCACTCTGGTCGTCGGCGCCGTACACGGTGGCGACGAGGTAGGCGCCATCCGGCGACCAATCCTCGGGGACGAGGTACGCGGCATCGGGCGCGGGATTGGTGAGCTGCCACGCGCCACCTGGCCCACCGAACGAGGGAAGCGGAGAACCTGGCACCCAGCTCGCGCCGAACTGGTTTTTCTCGGCGGGCAGGGTCGTGACGGTGCCCGTCGCGATGACGAGCGAGCGCCCAACGTACGTTCGGGCGCCGCCACTGAGAACGTCCACAAACGCGAGACGGGTACCATCGGGGCTCAGCGCCCAGTCGCGGGTACGGCCCGGGCTGAGGCCCGCGACCCGGGACGACTTCCCTGCTTCCTCCGCGTAGAGGTTCGAACCGCTCACATCCACGACGACCACGTACAGGCGAGCGCTATCGAAACTGTAGCCCACGGGCGCGACATCGATGGCCCCTTCGAAGGAAGCAACCGTCCGGCTGACGCCCGAGATGCGTTCCACTTCGTGGACGTTCGTGCGCTTTGTGCCATCGAGTTCGGTTGTAGATGTGAGGGCCACGCGCGTTCCGTCGGAGGACCAGGCGATGGACGAGAGTGAATCAAAGAGGCCGTCGATGGCCCGCACTTCCCCGGTGGAGGTATCAACGAGACTCAGGTTGGCGCGAGTAGCGAAGGGGGCCACCCACAAGACAGCGATGGTTTCGCCAAGCGGTGAGGCCGCACCGCGCATGTGCACTCCGGTTGGGCCGCCGCTTGGAAAGGTCGCCAATACACGAGGCGAGGTGGAGCCATCTGCCGGCTGAACCACAACATCGTCGAACTGCTCACCAGGAATGGTGTAGGCGATGGAATGGATATTCGAGACGTCGGGACCATGGAATTCAACATCGGTGCCGACATGAGAAGGGGCGAAAACGAGCCAGCCGAAAAGCGTGGCGATTATCGCCAATACTGCCAGCCCAATCGGGATAAAGGCAGCGGGAACATGGGGATAAAGCCGGTGAATACCGGGAGAGTTCACTCGGCTACCTCGCGCTTTGGGTGTTTTCACCCTGGTCTTGGCGCCTCGCACACGCGCCGTTGGCCGCACTGAAGAAACCGGTACCCCCGTAGTACCGAGGCTGCCACCAAGCAGCCGGCACGGGAGGTTCCCCTCACGCGCTTTGGCGACCGTACCGCTCGATTTAGCTTCGGTCAATCCGGATCAGGGTCGCCAACCGATGCTCGATAAGGGAAATCGCGCATCTGTGCTAGCATTTCTTTTCATGGTCTGGTACCTCGATAGCCTTGCTGATAATCCACAGGTTTTCCTTGTCTACCTCGCAGCCCTAATGGTCGCTATTTTCACTGGCCTCGCTTTCCACGAGTTCTGCCACGCGTGGACGGCCAACGAGCTTGGGGATGACACTGCGGCGCGGCAGGGCCGCCTCACGCTGAACCCGCTGGCCCACCTCGATCCGATCGGATCGGTGTTGTTGCTCTTGTTTGGGTTTGGCTGGGCGAAACCAACGCCAGTGAACCCCTGGCGCCTGCGGAACGGGCCGCTCCGTGGCAATGCAATCGTGGCCTTCGCGGGCCCTGCTTCGAACTTCGTGTTCGCCGCCATCGCGGCGATCCCGCTCCGCATTGGTCTCGTTCAGACGCAATTCGGGAGCATCGAATCGATCATCCGAAATGGCAGCGGCGAGGACTACATCTGGCTGTTCCTGTTTTTCATCATCAGCCTGAACATCATTCTTGGCGTGTTCAACCTCATCCCGATACCACCACTCGACGGTTTCAAAGTGGTCGTAGGGATCCTTCCACGCGACCTTGCCCAGGGCCTCGAGAAGCTTGCGCCATATGGCCCTGGCGTCCTCATGACGCTCCTGGTCATCGGCTTCATTAACCCGGCGATCAGCCCCTTGAGCTGGCTGATCAATTTCGTCTACGACGATATCTTTTCGTTCCTCGTCTGAACCTGAGCTGTGCTAGCCTAGGCACACGAATTCCGGGCTTTTTGGCCCACTCGCAGGGGACCCGCAATGGCACAGTCACGCATCGGCATTATTGGTACCGGGCTCCTTGGGAGTTCAATCGGCCTGGCATTGGCTGGCCGAGAGAAGCGACAGTACGAAATCGTGGGCGCCGACCGGAACCGGGCCGTTTCTCGGACCGCCAAGAAACTCGGCGCGATCGACAAGGACGTTGGCTCGCTTGAGGAAGCGATCGACGGTGCGGGCCTCGTCATCATCGCCACCCCGGTCGTGGCTGCACGCCAGATCTTCCAGGATGCGGGCCAATACTTCGCGGATGGCGCAGTCGTCACAGACGTCTGCAGCACGAAGGCCGACATCATGCGCTGGGCGCAGGAATTCCTGCCGGAGAGCGTCAGCTTCGTCGGCGGACACCCAATGGCGGGCAAAGAAACGAGCGGACCCGAGAACGCATCGGCCGATCTGTTCCGGGGGGCGACCTGGGCGATGACTCCCTCGGCGCGCGCGGATGAGCGGGCTGTCGGCGTGGTCCTTGGCCTTATCGAAACGCTTGGCGCGAATCCGCTCTACATCGACCCTTCCGAACACGACCAGTACGCCGCGGCGGTCAGCCACCTACCACTCGTTATGTCTGTTGCACTCTTCCGGATGGTTCGCGACAGCCAGGGCTGGGAGGACGCTTCACTGCTCGCGGGCCCGGGCTTCCGCGATCTGACGCGGCTCGCAAGCGGCGACCCGACGATGTCGCGCGACATTATGATGACTAACCGCGACGCTGTCCTGCACTGGATCACGCGCCTTCAGAAGGAACTGAACACCGTGAAGGAGGCACTTGAGACAGGGCACGAACCGGTCTACGACCTCTTCCGGAGCACGCAGTTCGACCGCGACACGTTCCTCATGAACCCACCGGAGCGCCGGAGGCCGGAAGGCCCCGCCGCCCCGTCCGCCCAGGATGCGATGGGACGCCTCTTTGTGGGCGGACTGTACGACAAGCTCAAAGACGCTACCGATCGGATGTCGAACAACCCACCACGGGGCGACGATTCGAAGCTCAAGCGTAAGCTCGGTATCGACGACGAACGATGATCGTCAATGCGCCGAGCCGCATCCGGGCACGAATTGAGATTCCGTCGGACAAGTCGATCTCACACCGGTCGCTGATCTTCAATGCGATTGCGAACGGAGAAGCGACTGTTGAGCGCATCCTCGATTCTGAAGACGTCCGCTCGACGGCCGCCTGCCTGAGGGCCCTCGGGGTTGAAATCGATTGGCCCGAGGGTTCTGCCACGGCGCGTATCCGCGGAGCCGGCATGCACTCGCTGTATGAGGCTGATGACGCGCTCAACTGTGGGAACAGCGGGACGAGCATGCGCCTGCTGCTGGGCCTGCTCGCCGGCCAGCCGGTCTTCAGTGTCCTCACGGGCGACGGTTCGCTGCGGACTCGGCCCATGGCCCGAGTCGTCGGCCCGTTGCGCTCGATGGGCGCGCTGATTTCCGCACGGAAGAGCGATACGCTCGCACCGATAGCCGTGCGAGGCGGAAGGCTGCATGCGATTGACTACACATCGCCGGTCGCGAGCGCGCAGGTGAAGTCGGCCATCATGCTCGCCGGGTTGTATGCCGAAGGCGTTACTTCGGTCACCGAACCGGAAAAGAGCCGTGACCACACAGAGCGGATGCTGCAGGCGATGGGCGTGGAGGTCAGCGAGGAGGGCACACGCACGGCCGTCACGCCGCCATCGCGGCTCACCCCGCTTTCGATGCGCGTTCCCGGTGATATTTCGAGCGCGGCACCGTGGCTTGTGCTCGGAGCATGCCACCCCGATGCCGAAATCCTACTTGCGGGCGTGAACGTGAACCCCACGCGGACCGGGATCCTCGACATCCTCGCCGCCATGGGCGCAACGGTTGAGCGCCTCGAAGAACGAACAAGCGGCGGCGAACCTGTAGCAGACCTCGTGGTGCGAACTTCGCAGCTCCGCGGGGCAAGAGTTTCGGGAAGCCTCGTACCGCGCGCGATCGACGAACTGCCGCTGGTAGCCATCCTCGGCTGTTTCGCGGAGGGTGAGACGGTTGTCGAAAATGCTGAGGAACTCGTTGTCAAAGAATCCAACCGCGTGGATGCCACAGTAGAGGTGCTGACGCGGATGGGTGCGAAGATCACTCCGCACGCCGATGGCTTTGTGGTTCATGGACGGTCGACGCTGATTGGCGCCCACCTCAACGGCCGCGGGGACCACCGGGTCGGCATGCTGGGCGCGATCGCGGGTTCGCTTGCTCACGGAGAAACACGCATCGACGACGACGCGGTCGGCGTTTCCTACCCGAATTTCTGGCACGACCTTGCGCGCGCGGCCGAAGGCGGGATGATCACCGCGTGAGTAAACGGCCGCTCATCATCGTTCTCCACGGGCCCTCCGGCGTTGGCAAGGATTCGGTCATCGATCGGCTGCGCGAGCGAACAGGGATTCGCCGTGCAACGAGTTCGACGAGCCGGGCGCCACGGGACGACGAAACCGACGGCGACCACTACCACTTCATGACCAGGGAAGCGTTCGAGAAGAAGATCAGCAATGGTGACTTCGCCGAATGGGCCATTGTCTATGGCGACTACAAGGGCCTGGAGCGGGCGGAGCTGGAAGGCCCGATTTCGCGCGGCGAAGACGTGATTATCCGAACGGATGTGCAGGGCGCCCGAACCTGGCGCAGCAAGCTGGAAGGTGCGATTTTCATCTTCCTCAGGGCGGAAGACCGCGAGACGGTGCGGAAGCGGCTCATCGAGCGTGGCAGCGACAGCAACGCCGCAGTTGCCTTGCGCGACGCTGAACTCGAAGCAGAGTGGGCTGATCTCGAGAACAACGATTACGTGGTGGAGAACCGGAACGGCCAACTCGACTCGGCCGTGTCCGAGATCGAGGCGATCGTGGAACGCGAGCGGCGAAACCCGAAGCGTCCGGGGGCCCGGCTGGTTTCTTAGCGCCGTTCGCGCACACCCGTGTACCATTCCGCGCATTGCCGCGGGGTGTTTGCTATGGATCCAGGACTCGTTGAACTGTTCAGCCTGAAGGACAGGGTCGCGCTGGTCACCGGGGCATCGAGCGGTCTTGGCGTGGCGTTCACGCGCGGCCTCGCTCGCGCCGGCGCGAACGTGGTGGTGACCGCGCGGCGGCAGGAACTGATCGACCAGACCGCAGAAATGGTGCGTTCGTACGGCGGGAAGGCCCTGGCCGTGGCGGCCGACATCACCGACGAGGAGCAGTTCGAAGGCGTGTTTGCACGGACGATCGAGCAGTTTGGGCGGCTGGACATTCTCGTGAACAACGCGGGTTACACCGACCGCTCAGGGTTGCGGCACGACCAGGGCAGCCTGAAACGGATGCGCTCCATCATCGACCTGGATCTTTTCGGGACGGTGAACGGGTGCCGCTTGGCGGGAAAACAGATGCTCGCCCAGGGAACGGGTGGCGTGATTATCAACATCAGTTCCATCCTTGGCGCCGTGGGAAGCGAGTTCCGGGCGGCTTCGTACCACGCCGCCAAGGGCGGGGTTGATGCGCTAACGCGCGTGCTGGCCCTGGAGTACGCCCGCGAGGGGATCCGGGTGAACGCAATCGCGCCCTCGTACTTCGATGGCACCGAACTCATGGACAAGGTATTCGAAGCAAACCCCGCGACCCGCGACCACAGCATTTCGCGCACGCCGATGGGGCGCCTGGGACAGCCCGGAGACCTGGAGGGGGCGATTGTGTACCTGGCCAGCGACGCGGCGAAATTCGTCACGGGCCACATCCTCTACGTCGACGGGGGTTGGACCGCCGGGGGCGGGTACCACCAGCTGGCGCCGATGTGGGAATCGAGCCCGGGGCACCAGGTCTAGGTGTAGGTGCGACGACCTCTCTCGAGTCGGAAAAGTAAACGATTCGCGCCGGGTCTGCCGGTCGGCCCTCACCCCCAGCGCATCTCCCGACCGCTGCGCCGCGGGGGAGGGGGTAACGCGATCTATCAACCGCCCTTGCTGGCGCCGGTGATGTCGGCCATGAGCTTGAGTGCTTCTGGCTGGCGGCTCTGGACCATCATGGTGGTCACACCCGCATCGTCCCATGCCCTGTAGCGCTCCTGGATGCGAGCCACGGGCCCGACGAGGCTCATTTCGTCCACCAGTTCATCCGGGACCGCTTCGGTCGCTTCCTGCTTACGTCCGGAGAGGTAGAGCTCCTGGATTTTTGCGGCGGCTTCGCCGTATCCATATTTCACAGCCATCTCGTTGTGGAAGTTCTTGTCCTTCGCCCCCATACCGCCCATGTAGAGGGCAAGGTTGGGCTTCTGCATGGCGAGGAGGGCCTTCACATCGTCGCCGATGGCCACCGTGCACCCGGCGGCGATATCGAAGTCCTTGTACGACTTGCCGTTGCCAGCACGCTTGAACCCTTCTTCAAGTGCGGGGCGGAAGAGGCCGATGCGTTTCGGCGAGAACCAGATCGGGAGCCAGCCGTCGGCGAGCTCGGCCGTGTTCCGGATATTGATCGGGCCCATGGTGGCGAGGTACACCGGCAGCTGGCGGCCGTGCAGGATGCTCTTCAGGGGCTTACCGAGACCGGTGGAACCCGGGCCCATGTAGGGAAGCTGGTATTCCTGGCCATCGTATGAGACTGGCTCCTCGCGGGCCCAAATCTTGCGCAGGATTTCGACATACTCGCGAGTTCGGGCGGCGGGCTTGCCGTAGGGTACGCCGTGCCAGCCTTCGACCACCTGGGGACCGCTCAGACCAAGACCAACGAGTGCGCGGCCACCGGAGATGGCGTCGAGCGTCGACATGGTCATCGCGCACATGGCCGGAGTACGTCCCGGGATCTGCATGATGCTGGTTCCGAGCTTGATCTTCGTGGTGAGGGCGGCAATGTATGCGAGCGGGGTGACCGCATCGGATCCATAGGCCTCGGCGGTCCAGATCGAGTCGTATCCGAGGCGTTCAACTTCGTGGACGAAATCCATATCGATGCGCATGGAAGCGCCCGAATAACCGATGCCGGTAGCGAGTTTCATCGTGAGTCCTTAGTGCTATGGTTAGGCTTTAGGCTGAGAACCGGTAGCCTTTGCCGCGAATGGTTTGAATCTGATCGGAGGTGCCAAGCACTTCCCGTAGCTTGCGGCGAAGGTTGCTCACGTGCGCTCGAACGAGGGTGCTGGCGCCAGCGGCATCGTGGTACTGCCAGACATCGACGAGCAGGTCGCGGGGGTGAAGAATCTCGCCTTCGTGTTCGATCAGGTAAGCGAGCAGATTGGCTTCGATGTTGGTGAGATGCGCTTCCTTGGTGCCCGAGCGAAGGGTGTTGGATGAGAGGTCGAGGTCGATTCCCGGGTCGGCTCCTTCGCGGCGCGGGTGGCCGATGCGCTCGCGCAGGGCCTGGCCGAGGGCCTCAATCGGGAACGGCTTCTTGATGACCGCGCCTTCGAGGCGGAAGTGGGGGCGGCGCGCGCCCTTGTGCAGGAGGTAGACCATGGCCGGGGCGTTTGAGCGGTAGGCCGTGGCCACCCACTGGTTGAATTGGGCGAAATTCGTGCCTTCTTCGCCGCGCGGAAGCCCCTGGACATCGGTCACGATTGCATCGTGGGCCTGGTCGGCGAGGTGTTCGATGGCAAGGTCATACGTCTCTGCAGTGGCCGTGTCGTACCCGCGCTCGCGGAGGTATTCCGTGACGGAGGTCCGCATTCTGGGTTCCCGGCTGATTACGAAAACGGATGTCATTGCACGTCCGGAGGAGAGTGTGGGGCGAAGTGTTCGGGAATCTTCGTGACGGTAGCTGGCGGTGTCAAGCAATTTCTGGACCCCTCAAACATAAGGACGTGAAGTTCTGGATGTGCGAACACAAATGGGGGCAAAACGCCTGCGAAACAGCGGGGGCATGGCTGTCGAAGGGCGGGTTGCCGGGTACGTCCGACCGGAGACTACTCCGATTTCACCAGTTCGTACGAGACATCTTGAATGCCTTTGATACGTGCTTTCACGAGCCGTTGCGCTCCCGCGGCCTCGATCCACGCGAATTGCGTGACCGAAGCCGTCCGCACTCTCACTCGCCAGGCGGTGAACTCTCCCGCCGGCACGGTCACCTGTTCCTTTTCTTCGACCAGCAGGTCGACGCGGAAGGTTTGGCCAGTACCGGCGCTCACGTTCTGGTAAGAAGCTTCGTAACCTTCCCTCAGCTCGATGCCACGAACAAGCCACAACAGCGACTCGTCGTCGTAGTAACCCGGGTCCGGGCTGATTTTGTCGGGCTGGGGCAGGTCGCGCTCAGTCTCGCGTGTCTTCCCATTCTCATCTGAAACGAACTTCACAATCGGAGGCTCATAGAAACTGCTGAACGAAAGGGTCTGATCTTTTTCTGCCCGATATTGGGTACGGTTCGAACTTATCGGTCGAAGGGTCTGCGGATCGACAAGTGCGGAACCGTCGTCGCGGTTTTCGCCATCGCCACAGAGCCGGTTGAGGCGGGTGTTTCCGTCCTCGGCATTGAGCCGGGTTTCGAGCGTGCACTCGCCGTAGGGCTTGCCATCCTCGGTACGATTGAGCGCAAAGGTGTTGGTTTCGTCGGATGTCCAGGGAGGTGCGACGAACACTTCGGTGAGTTGCTTCTCTTCATCGCCGCTGCAGGCGACAAGAAGGAGCGTGGCCAGAGCTGCCAGCCACAGGATCGATCGTTTCAGCATCAAACTGCTACCACTCCAACCGCGGTTTGAATCCGGCGCAAGGCCTCATCGATGTCGGATCGAGAAATGTCGATGTGCGTGACCATGCGCATGCGTTGGGGGCCGAATGCAACGGCCAGCACGCCAGCTTTTTCGAACGCGGCGAGCCAATCGCCAAGGCGCCCATTGACAACGTCGGCGACGACGATGTTGGTCTCCGGGGTATTTGGCCGGAACGGCCCGAGCTCGCGGAGACCATCGGCGAGTGCGCTGGCGTTTTCATGGTCGTTAGCGATCCGTTCGATGTTGTGATCGAACGCGTATAAGCCCGCCGCCGCGAGGATCCCGGCCTGGCGCATGCCGCCGCCGAGCATTTTCCGATTGCGCCGTGCCACTTCGATGAATTCCTTCGAACCACAGAGCAATGAGCCGACAGGGCAGCCGAGGCCTTTCGAAAGACAGAAGGAAACGCTGTCGCAATTCTCGGCGAGACTGGCCGCGGGAATGCCGAGGGCAGTTGCCGCGTTGAAGATGCGTGCGCCATCGAGGTGCACCGCCATGCGGCGGCTGTGGGCTGCCTCGGCGAGCGAATCCATCACCCGCTTGGGGAGAGCCGCGCCGCCGCACCGGTTATGCGTGTTTTCGAGGCACAAGAGCGCAGAACCGGGCGAATGCAGGTTTTCCTGGCGCGCTGCGGCGAGGACGGCATCGCGATCAAGCGTGCCATCGGGAAGGTTCGGGAGTGTTCGCGTGATTGTCCCGGCGAGGCGTGCTGCTCCGCCCAGTTCGTATTGAAAGATGTGGCTTTCGTCGCCGAGCAGGATTTCATCGCCCGGTTTGGTGTGAGTGAGGACTGCGACGAGGTTAGCCATCGTGCCGCTGGCCACGTAGAGGGCGGACTCTTTGCCGAGGAGCGAAGCGGCGCGCGCTTCGAGTTCGATTACCGTGGGGTCGTCGCCGAAGACGTCGTCGCCAACTTCTGCAGTGGACATTGCCGCGCGCATTGCATCGGAGGGCTTTGAGACAGTGTCGCTGCGCAGGTCGATGAGTGCGGTCATGCGCGCTGACGCTCCCAGAGCGTCTGGTAGTGGTCGGCTCCGCGAATCGCGCCAAGAACTTCTTTGCGTTCGAGCGTCATCAGTTCTTCCATCACGCGTCCGCAGGCGTCGGTGGTCTCGTCGGTCCCGAGCGCGGAGATGCGATCGACGAGGCGCTGCCAGACTCCGGCGGCGAGGAGGACACCCATGGAGCGCGGCCAGGGGAAGTGCATGACTTTTTCGGGAAGGGGGAAATCAGGGCGCATACGCTTAATTGAGCGAAACCGGTCATCAAGCGATTCGGCCCGGGGCACCACGGTGATCATGGGGCCGGCTTTGTGGGAGATGCGGAAATCGACGAGGAGGCGCTTCTCGATGAGGTGGAAGCGGACAATCAGGACATCGGCGGTATCGATGACCTTGAAAACCTGATCGAGATCAACGCCGAACTCTTCAGTCATATTCGTTTACCCGGCGATTACGAAGCACGTTATCGCTGATGGTAGGGCAGCACTGGAACGTGGGCAAAAGAAGGAAAGGATTGGTCGGGGTGCCGCGATTCGAACGCGGGACCTCTTGCTCCCAAAGCAAGCACTCTACCAGGCTGAGCTACACCCCGAGACGCTTAAGCGTAGCAGGCAAGGCGCCCAATGAGCGACACACCGGGACAGCTTATCGCCCGGGCAGCGCGCAGCCAATAATCGCATTCACATCTTCGATGCCGTTGGCGATGAGCCATGTCTCAATCCCTTCGGCGACATCGAGCAGGGCGCGCGGGTTGGCGAAGGTGGCCGTGCCCACCTGGACCGCTGTTGCACCGGCCATGAGGAACTCGATAGCGTCCTCGCCGGTACTGATCCCGCCACAGCCAATCACCGGTACTCGCACCGCCTTGGCGATGTCGTAGACGATGCGAAGCGCGATTGGCTTGATCGCGGGGCCACTGAGGCCGCCACGCGCTCGTGGAAGGATGGCTCGTCGCCGGCGAGTATCGATCGCAAGGCCGAGGACCGTGTTAATCGCGCAGATGGCGGCGGCCCCTTCGGCTTCACAGGCCAGTGCGAGAGCGACCGGGTCGGTGACGTTGGGGGTGATTTTCACAATGACGGGGAGGTCGGTGTTTCGGACTGCCGCCCGGGTGGCGCGGGCGGAGGCGGTAACGTCCTGGCCGATTTCGATTCCACCCTGGTCGACATTCGGGCAACTGATGTTCAGTTCAATCCCGGCGATGCCGGGAACGCCATCCAGCATTCGTGCCATTTCGCCGAATTCGTCGATGGTGTCGCCTGCGATGTTGACGATGACGGGAACATCCCAGCGCGCCCAGATGGGCGCCATCTCTTTCACGCAGGCATCGATACCGATGTTCTGGAGACCGATGGAATTGAGCATGCCGGAAGGCGTCTCGGCGACGCGCGGCTGTTGGTTGCCACCCCGGACAGCGACCGTGACACCCTTTGAGACGACAGCGCCAAGCCGTTCGATATCGAAGTGCCGGGCGAATTCGAGGCCCCAGCTGAAGGTGCCACTGGCCGGCATGACCGGGTTCTTCAGGATGAGGCTTGTTTTCTGGCCGGGGGCGATATCGACAGAGAGGTTAGCTGCCACGCCAACAGGTTACCTTCCCAACGAGCGACAAACGAAACCGGCCGGGGTTTTGCCGGCCGGTGGAAGATTGAGGGGCAAGATTGGTCAGGAGTTCGACGCTGCGCGACGGCCCCGGAAGCGCGACCCGTTGAGGCTGAAGCTGTCGTTATCCCACATTGGCTCTTCAGCCGAGTTGCGGAATTCCTTGTCGATGCCACAGGTTTTGCAACGGCCAGAACTGACGGAGCCGTTCGGTGTTTCGATGACCCAGTGATGCCGGCAGAGCGTGGTAGAAACGCCCTCGCGCCGCTTGATTTCTGACATTCGTTCTCCTTAGTCCACCTTACCGGACGGTAAAATGATCGTAGCACGCCGATCGTGGCGTGGAACCACCGTAGGCGGTGGTGGCGAAAACACCGGTAAACGATGCAGAAGGTTTGCCCCGCCAGTCATAAAGGCAGTACGATCAATTTACCGGAAAGAACCTCCGGGATAGACAACTCCGCCGCATAACCTCGCGGCGTGCATGAATCGCCCGGGCCAGGAAGGCGCATACACGGAATGACCCCAGCTTCAACTCTCAGTCGCGAGGACGTCCTCGCTGTGTTAGACCGCGTGCAGGACCCAGAACTTCACGCAAGCATTGTTCGGCTCGGCATGATCAAAGACCTCGTCATCGAGGAAGGCAAGATCGCCGTCATGGTCGAGCTCACCACACCGGCCTGCCCCCTCAAAGAGACCATTGAGACCGACATCCGGGCGGCGCTCGCGGAACTTGAGGGCGCCGGCGAGGTCGAGCTGACCTGGGGCGCAAACGTGCGTGCTTCGAACCCAAAGGAGGGCCAGAAGGCAATCGAGGGCGTACGAAACATCATCGCCGTCGCGAGTAACAAGGGCGGCGTCGGGAAATCGACGGTGGCGACCAACATCGCGGTGGCCCTGGCGAAGTCCGGTGCTTCGGTTGGCCTCGTGGATGCCGACATCACCGGACCCAATCTGCCGACGATGTTCGGGCTCCAGCAGGGGTTACAGGCTGGTTCCAACGACGGCCTGCGCGCGGTGGAGCGGTTCGGCGTAAAGGTCGTGTCGATCGGGTTCTTGCTGCCCAAGGGCACGCCGGTGGTCTGGCGCGGGCCAATGATCGGCAGTGCCGTGAGGCAGTTGCTGCACGATGTGCCATGGGGCGACCTCGACTACCTGATCATCGACCTGCCACCCGGCACCAGCGACGCGGCGATGAGCATGGCCCAGGATGCTCCGATCGCCGGCGTAGTCATCGTCTCCAGCCCCCAGGATGTCTCCGTAGAAGACGCCATGAAGGCCGTGGCGATGTTCGAAAAACTCGATGTCCCGGTCTTTGGGATGATCGAGAACTTTAGCTATTTCGTGGCGCCAGATACGGGAACGCGCTACGACATTTTCGGCCACGGCGGGGCCGCCAAAGCCGCCGACGAACTGGGAATCGACTTTTTGGGCGAAATCCCGATCGAGCCGGCGGTCCGACAGGGCGCCGACAGCGGAGTCCCCGTTGTCGTGGGAGTCCCAGATTCGGAATCCGCGAAGGCTATCGATAAGATTGCCCGGCAAGTTGCAGCCAGAATCAGTGTTTTGCAAAGGATGGGTAGGTAAACCCACACAATGGTATTGAATATTTTCCCCCGGCGAGAGACGGCGTCCGCTGCCTCTACCCCAGAACCAGAACGAACCCTTCCCGAGCCGTCTCCCGAGGCGCTCGATGGAGCCAAGAAGACAACCCGCCGCGGCAGCCGCGGTGGCCGTGGCCGCCGGAAGTCGAACGGCGAAGCCTCTGAGACAACAACTCACGAGGTGGAATCCGAACCGGCTGTCGTCGATGAGGAGCCGAAGAAGGCCCCAGCGCGGCGCCGAACCGCCAAGCCCAAGGTAGAAGCAGAAGCAGCCGCGACGAGCGCCGAAGCCGAGTCCGAACCAGAGCCCGTCGAAAAGGCTCCGCGACGCGCCTCCACGCGAAAGGCGCCGGTCGCCAGAACGGAAAGCCCGGACGACCTTGCGGCGCTCATCAAAGTGGTTGAGGCACAGGGCAAGCGGCTCGATCAACTGGTCCATTCGCAAGAAGAGCTGGCGAAAAAGGCAATTCCGGTTGCGGCAGCTGGCTCGGTTTCGCGCGTCGGAGTCTTCGTAGACTCGGCGAACGTCGAGCTCGCGATCGATCGGCTGAGGACGCGCGTGAACTGGCAGAAGGTGCTGAACCTGATCGCAGAGGGCCGCCAGATCGTTCGTGCTATCGCCTATTCACCAGTCCACGATGACCCAAACGTGAGTATCGAGACACAACGATTCGCCGAGCCATTCCTGGGCAAGGGCTTCAAAGTCGTTACCAAGCCGCTCAAGCGATTTGCCGATGGCACAATCAAGGCGAACGTCGACATCGAAATTGCGTGCGACATTATCGAAATGCTCGATCGCCTCGATGTCGTGGTTCTCGTATCCGGCGACGGCGACTTCCAACGGCTTGTTGAGGTTATCCAGGGCAAGGGTGTGCGCGTGGAAGTGCTTGCAGTTGGTTCGAGTACAGCGGGCGGGCTGCGAAACGCGGCGGACTCGTTTATCGACCTGCAATCAATCATTCAGAAGGTCAAAGCCTGAGACAGGGCTGACTGAAGAATATTCCAGGGAGG
>JBATAT010000356.1:0-5043 GCA_049662005.1 Tepidiformaceae bacterium | reverse complement strand
GCTTTCGGTGCGAGGTTCGAGAGCATCCACGAACCGGCTGCCCCTGCACTCACCACTTCCAGCATCTTCGCGGGATTGACGTTCGACCTTCGCGCCAGCTGGATAGCTTCGGCGGCCGCCAGCAGGTTGAGCCCGCCCGCGATCTGGTTGCAGAGCTTCACCACCTGCCCGGCCCCACTCGGCCCAACATGGACAACGGTCTTGCCCAGCGCCTCGAAGACCGGACGGCAGCGTTCGAACACCGCGGCGTCGCCGCCTACCATGATCGCGAGCGTCCCCGCTTTCGCACCGATATCGCCGCCCGAAACCGGTGCATCGAGCATCGCGACGTTCTCCCGCGCGAGCTGCTCGGCAACCCGTCGCGCCGTCTCCGGCGAAATTGTCGAACAATCAATATAGACAGACCCGGCCGCCGCCCCATGGATGAGCCCTTCCGGGCCAATGGCGACTTCTTCGACATCCCCGGAGTTCGTGACACAGCTCAGCGTTACTTCGCAGGCCGCCGCAACGGCCGCTGGTGATTCGGCCCGTTTCGCTCCCGCCTTCACCAGTGGCTCCGTCCGCGATGGGCTCCGGTTCCAGACGGTGACCTCGAATCCAGCCTCGATCAGGTTCGCTGCCATCGGCGCGCCCATAATCCCCAGTCCGATAAATCCAACACGCGTGATAGCCATAGGTCCTCCGGTGAAATGGTTGGGAGGAGCCATCGTAGCCTGTTCACCGTTTTCGGCGCGAAATCCAGCGTTTGGGGCGGTCGAACCCGTCTCCGCCTAACCGAGCGGAGCATCCCAGGGGAGGGTTTGGCGCTGCGGCTGAAGCACCGTCTTGAGCACGCCATCGGCCACCACCGCGAGAATGTCATAGCCGGCGTAAAGCATGGGGTCCATGCCGCGCAGCGACCACGAGAGCTTCTCTTCTTCGGCATAGGTCGCCGCGCCGAGGACAACGAGCGCACGCGCATCGGCCGGTTTGCGAAGGTTCGGTTCGGCCTGCTTCAGCAGCTTGCGAAGGTTGCGGCGGAGCGTCGCACTCCACGCTTCATCCTCGCCCGCAGGAGTGCCGAGCACGCACGATTGCCCTTCACCGAGCTCGTTCGCGCTCCACGCGTCGATCGCCGGCACAACCTGGCTTTCGTCGATCTCCGGCTGTGCGGCCTCTGTGACGATGCGTTCGGCGAGCTCATCTCGCTCCTCCTGCGATGCAGGAAGCCGCAGGAGTTCGGCCGAGTTCAGTTGGTACGTTCCTGGGACCCGATTGGTGAATTGTGCCCAGTGCCCCGAAAGGCCGCCGAGCACGGTGATCACCGACCCTGTGGTGCCTACCCGTCGAAGGTACAGCTTCACCGGTCGCCGGACCTCTTTTCGTCCGTCTTCCAGTGCTTCCGCTTCGTCGATCGCGAGGACGAGCTGGCTCAGGCCAGGCTCGCTCGAAGGCAGCCGCGCCCCCCGTGGTGCCCAGAGCGCCAGCGAATGGCCCTCCACGTCCAGCCGTTTTTCGATCGCGGCCCGTGCCGCTTCCCACTCCACCGTCGCGTCCGCAGCGAGGGTGTTGAGCACCGCGATCGACATCGACCACTTCCGCCCGACGCTGACATCGGCCGTTAACAACGATCCATCCGATTCCGCGGATTGCACGTTGGTGCTTCGAGCGTAATGGGGGCCAAACCAGCCCAGGAAAAACCGAAGCCCGGCCTCCGCAGGGTCGGCCGGGTACGTTCGTTCGGTCACGAAAGCTCGTTACTCCGCGGAGGCTTCGGCGGAGTCGTCGCTGCCTTCCGATTCGGATTCGGTTGCGCCTTCGGCCACTGCGGCTTCCACGCCTTCTTCTTCCTCTTCGGCGGCCGTGCGGAGTCGTGGTGCATTCACCGTCGCGACAACGACGCTGGGGTCAGCGACGATCTCGACGCCCTCGGGCGCGGTGAGATCCGCGACCGTAATCGAAACATCGAAGTTGGTGAGCGCACCGAGGTCGACCGAAAAGAACTCCGGGATGTCCAGCGGCTTACAACGCACGGCGACAAGGTCGACAATCGTCAGGAGCGTTCCCGCGAGGTCCTTGACCGCGGGGGCATCGCCTTCGAAGTGGAGCGGCACGTTCGCCTGGATGGGCTCATTCGGGTCCACCTGGAGGAAGTCGACGTGGATCGGCTCACCGGTGCCACCCTTGCGCTCGATCCGCCGGAGAACCACGTAACGTGGGCCCGATTCGCCATCGACGTTGAGGTTGATCATGGCCCGAAGACCAGCGCCCTTCACCGTGCGCGAGAACTCACGCGCATCGATATCAACGGCCTGGGACTCGATGCCTTTGCCGTAGACGTTCCCGGGCAGGCGGCCTTCGCGACGAAGCCGGGCAACTTTCTTGCCGAGCACCGTACGGGCAGCGGCCTGGATTACAACTCGTTCAGCCATGAATAGCGGATCCTTACATGCCACGCTCGATACGTGGCGCAACATTTCCAATCTAGCGGCGATGGCGGCACGGTCAAGTTCAACCCGCCACCAAGGGCCCGCATCGGCCGCCAAGACCCATGCTGGATCTCAGCGAACGCTGTCGGCACTCGGCCCCACGATTCGTGCCGCGCGGGTCGGGCTGGGGCTAGGCCGGTGGGGCGAGTGCCTCAACCTTGGCGCGAGCATCATCCTTGTCGCTGTACCAGAGGACATTGATCTCGGTGTAGGCCGTCTGGTCACCAGGCACGTCGTCTTCGGCGAAAATCGCCGTCACCGGGCAGGCTGGCTCGCAGGCCCCGCAGTCGATGCATTCATCCGGGTTGATGTACAGCATCCGGTCCTTGCCTTCGTCGAAGTGAATGCAGTCGACCGGGCAGACTTCGACGCAGGCCTGGTCCTGGACATCGATGCAGGGGGAGGTGATGACGTAGGTCATGGCGATTTAGCTCCTTGGTTTTTTCACGGACTTGGTAAAAAGGTCGCTCTGTACTCACATCGTACTATCGGCAATGTCGACTGTGAAGCGGAGCCTATCCGCGGCGATGGCGCTGATGACGATCAGGCGTCCGCAGCCTTGCTCCGTGCGGCTACGGGCTTACCCGAACGCATATCGACGGCGAAGAAATTGCCGGCCTTGATCTCTTCGATCAGTTCCGCCTCGTTGTGGATCTCGCGCTCGAAGTAGGTCGCGCACTTCCCGACGTCGCTGATCGCATGGGAGTCGGTGCCGCCCGTTCCCTTCAGGTCCATGAGCTCACATAGGCGCTGAGAGAATTCGTTCTCTTTGTCGCTCCCTCGGCCATTTACTTCTTCGAGCCCCTGCACGTACTGGTACGCGGGGTTACGGGCAGCTTTCTCGAGTGCCGCCTTGTATTCCTCGTCGTTGCGGCTGAACCAGGGCATCTGGCGCCGGTAGGGATGGGCTGCGACCATCGCGCCGTTCGATTTTTCGACGTAGCTGGCGAGCTCGCGCGAACGGTGCATCCCAAAGACGTACTTGTCGATGCCAAACGTCAGGATGTGCCCGTCGTCCGTGCTGATCTCCACGCCGGCGAGCACGAGGAAGTTGTGCTTCGCCCGGAGCTCCTCCACGGCCTTGTAATCCCAGACGGTGTCGTGCTCGGTGAAGACGATAGCATCGAGCCCGGCCGATTTGGCGCGAGTGATCAAATCGTCCGGGTTGAGCACGCTATCGTGAGAACGGGGCCAGGTGTGACTGTGAAGGTCGATTAGCATGGCGTGAAGCGGGCTAACTATAGGCACGGTTGTGTCGGGGCGGCAATGTCTCGCTCCGGTTAGGGAATCAGTTCCCTCCGCTGTATCGTCTCCAGTGATGGATTCGAGCGAGAAGCACCATGCCAGCGAGCGGGCCACATCCACCGCTGCCGATGCTCGCAGCACGCGGTCGGATGAATCAGGCGCCACGGGAAACGACGTTTTCGCGGACGCGCAACAGCGCTACGACTGCCTCGAACAGCTGGAACGCAGTTCATTGCAACTCGCCCACCGCGACGGAATGTCCGTCACCGACATCTCCGAAACGCTTGGAGAAGGCCCAGGCGTGATACGGCAGGCACTCCGCAACGGACTCCTGAAACTCTCCCTCAATCTGCGCTGATCACTCGAGCGCCCGCAGCCGCGGCATCAGCACCATCAGGATCGCCGCCACCAGCAAGAGGCTCAGGCCGAGCGAACCCAGTGCAAACCGCACGCCCACCACTTCCGAGTAGAGACCGACCGCAAACGTCCCGAACTGCATCACGCTGAACTGCGTCATGTACACGGCCATCACGCGACCCCGGTATTCGTCCTCCACATACGTCTGCAACAACACCTGGGCCAACGCCTGGCGGAGGGCGGTGCCAAATCCAACCAGTAGCATGAACACAGCTGCCACCCAGAACGTCCCCGTGAGGGTGAACAAGAACAGCGAGGCGCCCAGGAAACCCGCGCCGGCCATCAACATGAGTCCTCGCCGCCTTAGTTCGAACGTCGCCAGCCCCAGCGCCCCGACGAGCGCACCGGCGCCACTGGCGGCCGTCATTGCGCCCAGCGCGATGGCATTGCCACCGAAAACGTCCGCCACGTAACCGGGCAGCAGCATCAGGTAGGGCATCGCCAGTACGGAGGTGAAGAAGCTCATCACCAGCAACACGAAAATCACGCGATCCCGCACCGCGTACTTCGCGCCCTCCACCAGGTCGCGGAAGCCGCTCGCCCGCGGTGCGCGCTCTTTCTCAGGTTCGACGGGCGTGGTTTGCACCTTGAACAACAACAGCACCGCGCTCAAGTAGAGCAGAGCCATCACGCTGTACACCCAGCCCGGGCTAAGAATCACGATGAGTGCCCCGCCCAGCGCCGGACCCATCATGCGCATGATGTTCATTCCGGCGGCGTTCAACGGCACCGCGTTCATCAGTCCATCGATGCCCACGACCTCGGGGATCATGGCCTGCCGCGATGGCATCATCAGTGCCATCACGATTCCCTGCAGCACCGACGCCACAAACAGGTGTTCGAACCGCAACACACCGGTGAACAGCAGGACGGCCACACCAATCGCGATGAGCGTGCTCGCGGCCTGCCCCAG
>JBATAT010000355.1:0-1551 GCA_049662005.1 Tepidiformaceae bacterium | reverse complement strand
GACCTGGATCGTCCAGAACCAGCCCTGCGGAGTCCTCGGGACGGGCGGTCTCATCATCGAGAAGTACCTCGACCTTAACGGCGATGGCGATGCCAACGACGCAGGCGAGGGCCTCCTCAACGGCTTCAGCTTTACCACCACCGGTGGCGGCATTCCTGCTGGCAACCAGGTCCGCGTGACCGGTGCCGGCGGCTTCCCCGCTGGCAAGATCCTCGAGTACATCTCCGGCTTCAACGCCGGTGACGTCATCACGACCACCGAGACGCAGCAGGGTGGCTACACCCTCACGGGCGTCAATATCGATGGCATCAGCCAGGCCACGAACCTCACCCAGAACGTCTCGATCATCGGCGGCGAAACGCGGGTCGTCCGGTTCTACAACCAGCCACTCGGCGGGATCTCTGTCCATAAGGACACGTACAACGTCCTCGATGGCAAGGAAACCCAGAACCTCAACGACGATGACGGCTGGAAGATCACGCTGAAGTCGGTCGCCTGCGGTGTGAACACATCCGCTCTCACCGATGCCAGCGGCAACGCCACCTTCACCGGCCTCAAACTCTGCAACGACTACGTCGTCGCGGAAGACCTCAGCGCCCCGGGCGCCCCTGGCTACTCGCCAGTCACCCCGGCCAGCGTTTCGAACGTTTCGCCCACGATCAACGGCTTCACCGCCATCAAGTTCGTGAACGAAACCCGCAAGACGACGCCGCCCTGCCCGGACTGCAATGGCACCACGCCGACGCCAACGCCGGTAACCCCGACGCAGACGCCGACCAGCCCGACCGCCACGCCAACCGGCCCGACGGCAACCCCGACCAACCCCGCGAATACCGCCACCCCGGTTCCGCCGACGAACACCCCCGAGGCTTCGCCGACCACCCCGGTGACGAATATCGCAGGCGAGAAGACGCCAGGCCCAGGCCAGACGCCTGTCGCACCATCGACCGGTAACGGGCTGATGGGCGGCGGAGCAGCCGGCATGAACCTGCTGTTCCTCCTCGCGGGCCTCGTCGCAGCCGCAATCGGCTCGGGCTTCCTGGCCCTCGGCCGCAAGCGCTAACCCGCATTCCAAGGCCGCGGCCCCTCTCCGCTAACACGGAGAGGGGCTCGGAACCAAACACGAAGGCCCCGGACCCCCGGGGCCTTTCCGTTGCTCGGACCCGCAACCCGGCACTTGGCACCTGGCACCGGGAACTCGCCGCTCGGCACTCGCCACTCGGATCAGCGAAGATAGTGCCATGAAGATCCTTGTTTGCACCGATGGTTCCCCGGGCTCGCTCGCCGTCCTCCCTCATGCTGGCCGCTTCGCCTCTGCGGTCGGCGCCGAAATCGTGCTCACGCGCGTGCTCGATCCCCGCGTCGATGCCGCCTCCGTCGTAAGCCCCAGCCTCGAGGCAGCCGTCACGACGGTGCAAACAAGCTGGGAAGCGGGCCTGCGCGAGGTTCTCTCGGCAGCCGGCCTGAGTGGCAGCGTGATGGTCCCGCGGCGGGCCTGGGGTAAGGAAGTCGCTGACGCGATTCACCTCGCTGCCGATGAGACCGAAGCTG
>JBATAT010000354.1:0-2734 GCA_049662005.1 Tepidiformaceae bacterium | reverse complement strand
CAGACGAGCACGATGCCGAGCACCGCTCCCCCGAACGCCCAGAGAAAGTAGTCCGGCTTGTCCAGCAGCAGAGGGAGCCTGCCAAGGATGACGTCACGCATCACCCCGCCACCCGTCGCCGTTATCACCCCCATCACCAGGAGACCGAAAACATCGAGGCGCCGCCGCGCCCCAACCGCAACCCCCGAAAGCGCGAACGCCACCAACCCCACCCGGTCGAGTATGCCGACAATCTCTGCCGCCGAAAGATCCACGCTCGCACTGTACGATCCGCCGCCGCTACCTCCGAACAGAAATAGGAGCCGCGGGCCTGGGCCCCCGCTTAATCACCCCGCCGCGCCGGAAACGCACGACCGAACCCTACGCGACCGACGGCGATGTTTACTTGCTCGGCAACTCCACCTGCACGTTCGCGCGGGTGCTCGGCTGGCCCTCGGCCAGCGTCACCACTTCCAGCTCGACCAGGTTCTTGCCGTCTTCCACGCGCTTATCGACGACGCGGCCGGTGAGCGTCAGTGGGCGGTCGGCGACATCCGGGCGCCGGTAGGCTGCCCGCAGGTTGCGCACATGGCCTTCGAGGCCAGCCCAGTCGCTCACGTATTGCGTTAGCCACGAAAGCTTCAGCAGCCCCGGTACGAGCGCTCCACCAACCCCCAGCCGCTTCCCGGCTTCGATGTCGGAAAATGCCGGGTTCGTCGGGTTGTCGCGCCCGAAAAAGTCGATCGCCATATCCGTCGTGGGCGTCCGCTCGAGCGGTTCAAGTTCGTCATCGACGTTGATGTCTTCGAAGTAGATCTGGCTCATTCGTCGCCCTTTCGCTGGGACTTCGGGTCGAATTGGGTGATCGTGATCATCGCCGAGGCGACGTGCTCGCCGGCCGAATCGAAATACTCGGTGCCCTGCGTCACCAGCACGCTGTAGCCGTAGCGGCCCCCGAGCCGATCGCGAATGTCGAACACCTGGCTCACGGCCTTCAGCTCCTCGCCGATCTTGAAGGGTCGCGTGAACTTCCACTCCTGCTGGGTGAGCAGTCCGCCCGGCAGAATCTGCGGCATGCCCCGCCGCGGGCCACCGCCCATCCCCGCGATGACGTAGGCGGGCGCGATGCCGGTGCCGTCCGCATAACGGGGGTCTTTATCTTCGAGCACGTCGCGCATGCGCTTCGCATCGATCTCGTTGATCACCACCGTCGCGGGCTCGCTCTTCTGGCCAATCGCAGCGCGATGTTCGTCGGTTATCAGGCTCTGTTCGGGTACTGACATCTGGTCTCCTAATCGTGCGCGGAGTTTAGCATCGGCCGAAATTTCGCGCCTGCAACGATCCGCTCCTATCATCTGGTTGCACTATCGATCGATAGCAGCAACCGATGGAGTCGTCCTATGCGCATCGAACGAATTGGAGTGATCGGGTCTGGGCTTATGGGCAGCGGTATCGCCCAGGTGGCGGCGTATAACGGCTTCCAGGTCACCCTCCTCGATGTCGATCAGGACCGTGTCGATGCCGCCATCGAAGGCATTCAGAAGCGACTCCAGCGCGAAGCCGAACGCGGCCGTATCACACCCGAGGATTGCGAAGCTTCGTGCCAGCGCCTTAACGGCGTCGCCGATATGGAAACGCTCGGCAAGATGGCACGCATGGATGCCGTCATCGAAGCGGTCGTTGAGGACCTCGACGTAAAGTCGCGCATCTTTCGCACACTCGGCGAGGTATGCCGGCCCGATGCCCTCCTCGCGAGTAATACCAGTTCGCTGCCGCTGAGCGACCTCGCGGCGGCAAGTAACCGCCCCGAGCGGGTGATCGGCCTGCACTTCTTCAACCCGCCGTGGGCGCTCAAACTCGTCGAAATCGTCTCCACGGCCAGCACCTCGGAAGAAACGCTCGCCGATGCGCTGCGCCTCTGCGAACGCCTCGGCCGCGTCGCCGTACAGGTGAAGGACACGCCAGGTTTCATCGCCAACCGTCTGCTGGTGCCCTTTATCTTCGATGCGATCGACCTTCTTGATAGCGGCGTTTCGAGCGCTGAAGACATCGACAATGCGTGCAAGGTCGGCCTGAACCACACCATGGGTCCCCTCGCCACCGCCGACCTCATCGGCCTCGACACGTTGAAGCTCATCGCCGAGAGCATGTTCGAGGAATACGGCGAGCCGCGTTTTAAGGCCCCGACGCTCCTCCGCCGCCTCGTCAGCCTCGGCCACCTCGGCCGCAAGACCGGCCGCGGCTTCTTCCGCTACGGCGAATAGCGGTGGCAACGCTGCACCTGATGGTCGGGCTTCCGTGCTCAGGGAAAACAACGCGTGCAAAGGAACTTCAGCACGAGTGTTCAGCACTTCGTTTGACCCCGGACGAATGGCAGATTCGCCTCTTCGGGCAGGATGCGAACCAAGCGGAACACGATGCCCGGCATACTGCCATCGAGGATTTGCTCTGGGGCGTCGCCAGCAGGGCGTTGGAACTGGGAACGAACGTCATTCTCGATTTCGGCTTTTGGGCACGAGAAGAACGCGAGGACTACCGGCTCCGGGCCGAACGCCTCGGCGCCAGCAGCGAGATCCATTTTCTCGATGTGCCCGAAGATGAACTCCTGGGGCGGCTCGCAATCAGGAATGCGCAGGCGTCACAGGAGAGCTTTTATATCTCCGAAGAAAGCATGCAACCCTGGATTACGTTCTTCCACCCCCCGGCGCCTGAAGAACTCGACCGCCGGGCATAGGAATCGCCGTCCTCCCTACGA
>JBATAT010000353.1:0-7713 GCA_049662005.1 Tepidiformaceae bacterium | reverse complement strand
ACCAGAGGATGAGTGCCACCAGTGCCGCGCCACCCACGATCGCGACGCCGAGGGCAGGCTTAAGCAACGGCGATTCGGCGCCCCCGATCGATGCGGGCGCGGGCAGCGCCGAAAGCACCAGGTCCGCGTCCACCGCGAGTGTCGGGCGTATTTCAAGGTTCACCACCGGAAGCACCCGCTGCGCCGACTCGCCCCCCCGCACGACCGCCACCGAGGGTGCGAAGGCGATCGCGCCCGGTGTGAACGGCGCAACCCTTGCCGCGAAGAACCACTCCACCTCGTTGCCTATCGCCGACTTCGTGACGACATCGATGCCCACGAGTTCGACGTCCCCCCACGAAGCCGTTCCCGGTGTCAGCTCCACGGTCGCGTCGGGCGGGGCGAGTACGCGGAGTTCCATCGAGAGCGGTTGGCCGATGAGTCCCGAACTCGGCGAAATGCGAACCGAGTCCTCGGCCCGTGTGGCGCCGAATGGCAGAACCCCGAGGCCGGCCACCAGAACGAGGAGTACCATCCGCCACCTCATGCTGCACCCACCGCCCGCCGCTTGAAGAAGCGCAGCAACGCCGGCACGTAGTCGACCCCAACCATCGCCGCAATCTCATCGATCCCAACCGCCCCGAAGGTGAGCCGCCGCTCCCGGTCGAGGTTGGCCACGTGTTCTGCATACGCCCCGCGCACGCCGTCGTTCCCGGAATCGATCTCCACCGGGAGGCCGCTTTCGCTATCGCAAATTGTGATTAGACCGGCGTTTGGCAGCTCCTCATCCAGCGGTTCGCGCACTCGCACCGCGATGATGTCGTGGTGGCGGGCGGCTGCCCGCAACTGGCGGGGTTCGACCTGCGCCAGGAAATCCGAAACGAGGAACACCGTCGCCCGCCGCCGCTGCACGCTCGTGAGGTACTCGATCGCCGCGCCGATGTCGGTCCCCCGCGTCTCCGGGTTCGCCCACAGCATTTCGCGCACCACGCGAAGCACGTGGGTCGCGCCGCCCGAAGGCCGCACATACCGCTCGGGTTTGCTCGCGAACAGCAGCAGGCCCACGCGGTCCTTGTTTCGGATCGCCGCCAGGGCGAGGACGGCGCAGATTTCGGCGGCAAGGTCTGCCTTCGATTGTGGCCCCGCACCCGCGCGTTGCGAGGCGCTCACATCCACCACGAACAGCACCGTCAGGTCGCGGTCCTCGCGGTAGCGCCGGATCATCGGCGTTCCGGTGCGAGCCAGCGCCTTCCAGTCGATCGAACGTACGTCGTCCCCAGGGAGGTATGGCCGCAATTCATCGAATTCGATCCCGCGCCCGCGGAACACGGCCTTGTATTCACCGAGGAAGAGGTCATTCACCAGCCGCCGGGCCTTGATTTCGATCGCCCGAATGCGTGCCAGCAACTCCGGCGGCATTCCGCCAGGAACCCCGCGGCGTGGAGCCAGCGGTGGTGCCGTGGGCTTCGGGACCCGGCGGAGCGCCAGCCTCATCGGTGCCTCCGCAACCTAGGGGACGTCCACGCCCTCGAGGACGCGATCGATGATGTCGTCCGTCGAGAGCTCTTCGGCCTCGGCTTCGTAGGTCGTCACAATGCGATGCCGCAAGACATCGTGGGCCAACGCCTTCACGTCGTCCGGCGTTGTATACGCGCGGCCCTCGATGAAGGCGTGCGCGCGAGCGGCCTGGGCAAGGGCAATACTCGCCCGTGGCGACGCCCCGAAGCCGATCAGCGAGGTAAGCTCCGGCAGCCGGTAGGCGGCGGGCCGCCGCGTCGCGTACACCAGCTGGACGATGTAATCCTTCAGTGCGTCGTCAATTGTTACCTCGTGAACAGCCTTCCGCGCCGCCGCCAGGTCCGTCGCATTCGCGACAATGTCGATGCGGGGCGTCGAAGCGCTCAGGCCCATCTCCAGGATCTGCCGTTCCTCCGGCCGCGAGGGGTAGTCGACCTTCACCTTGAGCAGGAACCGGTCGAGTTGCGCCTCCGGCAACGGATACGTGCCCTCCTGCTCGATCGGGTTCTGGGTGGCCATCACGAGGAACGGTTCGTCGAGCGGCATCGTCTCGCCGCCGATCGACACCTGCCGCTCCTGCATCGCTTCGAGCAGTGCCGATTGGACTTTCGCCGGGGCTCGGTTCACCTCATCGGCCAGCACAAGATTCGCGAAGATCGGCCCGCGCCGCACCGTGAACTCCCCCGAGCCCTGGTTGAAGATCTCGGTGCCGATCAGGTCCGCTGGAAGCAGGTCTGGTGTGAACTGAATGCGTACGAACTTCAGGTCGAGTGCGCGCGCCAGCGTCGAGACCGTGAGCGTCTTGGCCAGCCCCGGCACGCCTTCGACCAGGATGTGGCCGTGGCAGAGCATCCCGATGAGCAGCCGGTCGATGAGCGCTTCCTGGCCAACAATCACCCGGTGGACTTCGCCACGGACGCGGCCAACCGTCTCCGCGACAACAGCGGATTGAGCTGAAAAACGAAGAGCGCCTGCGGCCAAAAGCTGCTCCGGGTGGCGAAGGTTCGGCAATTGTAGGCTTGCTGCGTGTAAAGAAGGGATGAATTCGCATGGCCGCCCGCCAGGCGCCTTCAGGATCGAGTCTGGTGTTGCATGTGTCACCAGTTGTTCCGATGCCAACGGTCCGCTCAGGAGCCGTCCCAACCCGGCAATTCACTCGCCTGCTTCACCCAATTGAGAAACTTACCTTCGTCCATCTTGTCCGATTCGAAGATGTGCCAGTAGCGGACGTCCGCACGTTTGGATTCGACAGGTGGGGCAGGATGCAGGGAGGCGCCATCGAAGAACGTCACCTTGATGTACCTGGTGACACAGTGAAAGCTCAGGAACCAGCCACCATCATCGCTGCCATAGAAAGGCGAGTTCCAGCGGACTGCCTTCCGAACGCCCGGAACCGCCTCCGAAATGAGCGAATCGAGCCGCGCTCCCACATCTCGCTTCCAGCCTGGCATCGCCGCGATGTATGCCTGTACCGGCCCATCTCCCTCACCTTTCGCAATCTGTGGGTTGCCGCCGCTCAGCAGGCGCGGCTTGTCGCCCGTCGTTGTCGAGGTTGTGGAAGAGTCGTTCATCATGAAGTTCACCTCGCCCGATATGGGAGCGTCTTTGTTGCGCGGGTCTGTCTCGACGAGTGCCGGTCACAGGGCCGTTCAATCGCGTGAGGATCTGGCGCCTATCCGCCTCGTGCGCCAGGTTTGGAGGTTCCCCTTCGCTTCATTCCCTGTTCCGTCACCGGTCAGTAAGCGGCCCGACGACGCCAAAGCGGATTCGTCGATACTATCTCGAAGAGTACCTTCTGGGAGCATTCGTTGCCCTCTCTGAATCGCAAGGTTGGCCTCGGCCTCGCCGCCCGGGACGACCCGGCAGATGTGGTTGAATGGTCGCGGCGCGCCTCCCGCGCCGGGCTCGATTCCGTCTGGATCCACGACTCATATTTCGAACGTGATGCGGTCACGTTCGCCGCAGCCGTCGCCTCGCACCTGTCTGATGAGGACGACAACGGCTTTCGCGTCGCACTTGGCGCGGTGAATCCCTATACCCGCCACCCCGTCGTCCTCGCGATGACGGGTTCCGCACTCGATGAGATGCTGCCTGGCCGCATCATCATGGGTATGGGCAGCGGCCTCCCTCTGCGCCTTGGCCAGATGGGCGTGCCCTATGACGGCGAAACTGCCCCCGCGCGGCTTGGCCAGGCGATCGACGAGATCCGCACCCTCTGGGCCGGCGAACGGCTTCCTTCGAAGGCCCCGGGTCTGCCGCCGCTACAGCCGATGTTCGCGCCCACACACCGTATTCCCATCGCGCTTGCCGCCTATCGCAAGGAGATGGTTGAGTTGGCCGGCCAAAAAGCCGATGCCTACCTGGCCCGCCCGGCCGAATCGATCCCCTCGCTGCGCGCCATAATCGCTCGCCTGCATAGGGCTGCGGAAGCCGCCGGCCGCGCACCGGGCGATATCGAAACCGCCGGGTATCTGCTCTCGCTCGCCGATACCTCTCGCCGGGCCGCACTCAACCGCGCCAAGCGCGAGCCATTCGTCATTTACATGATGTCGGTGCTTTCGAATGTCGCACTCGCCCGTGCCGGTTTCGAACCAGAACTCCGCGACCGGATCGCCGCCGCCTGGCGTGCCGAGGACTACACCCTCGCCGGAAACCTCGTCCCCGACGAATTGCTCGATGCGTTCATCCTCTGTGGTACACACGATGAGATCGCCGAAAAGGCGATGCGTTTTCACACCGAAGCAGGCCTCCAACTGCCGCTTCTCCAGCCAGTCCTCCAGGAGGAGGAGCAGGTTGAGGCGATGCTTCGCGCCGCTGCTGTCTATGCCGAGGCTGTGACGCCGTCCGCTTCGCCCTCCAGCGACGCAGCAATCCGCATCGATTCTCCAGCGGCCTCTTCGCCTGGCGTTGAGGCCCTCGCCCTGCACGATGAAAACGTCTTCCGCCGGGGAAGGCGCTCGTTGGGCGGGATCTGGGAGGTTCTCCGCCCGTTCGCCTACACCGCCTCCATCATCCCCGTCCTCGTCGGCGGTACGGTTGCCGCGTTTGATGACATGTTCCACTGGCTCCCGTTCATCGAGGCGCTCCTTGCCTCAGTGCTCCTGCATGTTGGGACGAATGTCACCAACGAGGTCTATGACGTGCGGCAGGGCGTCGACAGCATTACCTCGCCGCGCGCCAGCCATGCCATCGTGAAGGGCCGAGTGAGCGAACGACAGGCCTTCATCATCTCCGTACTCAGCCTCATCCTCGCGGCTGGCATCGGCCTTCACCTTGTCTACGAACGTGGTTGGGTGATGCTGGTCCTCGGCCTCGTCGGCGTTATCGGCAGCTGGGGATATACGGCCCCGCCGTTCCAGTTCAAGTTCCACGGCCTCGGCGTGCCTATGGTGTTCCTGCTCATGGGTCCACTTATGGTCGAAGGCACCTATTTCGCCATCACCGGCGAGTGGTCGGCCGTTGCCTTCTATCTTTCGCTGCCGATTGGCCTGCTCGTCGCTGCCATCCTTCATGGCAACGAGTGGCGCGACATCAACGAAGATCGTCGCGCCGGTATCTCGACGCTTTCGGGCATCATCGGCAAGAAGTGGAGCTACCGCGGCTACGTCGTGCTGATTGTCGGCGCTTTCGTCACGCTCGGCTTGCTCGCCGCGGCCGGACTCGCCCCGCCTGCTGTTATGCTGGCAATCCTCGCGTTGCCGTTCCTTGCCAGCGTCATCCGCGATGCCGAACTCGGCGCCAACGGCCAGATGCGCGCGATCGCGAAGATCGACCTCGAGACTGCGCGGCTGCACTTTGCCTTTGGCACACTCCTGACGCTCGGTATGCTCCTGGCGGTGCACAATGCCTGAAAACCCGGAGACCAACCCACCAGTGGGTCGCGAGTCCGAATCAAGCGCCGGCCGCGAGCTCCTCGCAACGCTCGCGGGTCTCGGTACAGCTGCCGCCGCCTTCACTGCGACCTTCGGTGGCCCGCGCCAACGGTTCTGGTCGCGGATGACCTACACGGGACTCACCCTTGGCGGACTCGCGCTTGCGACGTCGAAGGAAGCACGAGCGACGCGAATCCGGGTAAAGGATATTCCACTTGGACTCGCCTCAGCCGGTACGCTTTATCTCACGTTCAAGGCTGGCGACCTCTTCGCTCGGCGCTTCATGCCCAAAGGCGACGCCGAAATCCGCGAGATCTATTCGCTGCGAGCGCTCCGCCCGCGACCGGAAATCGCCCTCCGCCTCGCTACAATCATCGGCCCAGCTGAAGAGCTCTTTTGGCGCGGCCTCATCCAGGGCGGACTTGCCAGGCGCTTTGGCCGCTGGCCCGGCGCGGCACTCGCCACCGGAGCATATGGCGGCGTGCACCTCGTCTCGCGCAATCTCACGCTGATTGGCGCCGCGAGCGTCGCAGGCTTGCACTGGGGTGTCCTTCGCGCGCTACGGATGCCCATTGGCGCGCTCATCGTTTCCCACGCCGTCTGGGATATCTGGATCTTCCTCGTTCAGCCCACCGGTGAAACGGAAGTCGAGCAAGGCGAAGACGCTGCCCAAGAAGGTCTCTCCGCCGCTCCCATCTAGCCACTGGCCATGCGCGGATTTAGTCGGCGATCGGCTCTTCCGTTTCGCATTTGTAACTCGCGCGCGCAAACGCCACCACCCAGACCTTGCTCGCGCCAGCATCCTTCAGAACGCGGGCACACTCGACCACCGTCGCGCCGGTGGTCACAACATCGTCGACCAACGCAACCGTGAGACCGTCGAGCCGTGCGCCGCGAAACGCGAAGGCCCCCGCAACATTCGAGCGCCGTTCGCCCATCCGTTGCCCAACCTGCTGCTCCGTCCTGCGTGTGCGAACCAGCCCGCCGCTTGCTGTCCAACCAGCGCGTTCCATCAGCAGTTGCGACTGGTTGAAGCCGCGCTCTTTGATCCGGGATCGGTGAAGCGGAACCGCGAAGACCTCCTGGACGTCGAGCCCCTCAACGAGCGGCGCCATGAACGTGGCCATGATCGGCGCCGCCGCCCGGTAGTGGCGGTACTTCAGGGCGTGCACCAGGCTCCGTGCCACACCCGTCATCTCGAACGCCGCCCGCACCCCTTCGAGTTCGTGCATGAGGAAGCAGCGCGGACAGTTACCGTCCCCATCCCATCCGGCCGCGCAAAACTGGCACCGTCCGGCGCCAGTCGCCCGTCGCAGGCCGTTTGCACAATCTGGGCAAATAACCATCCCGAACTGACCGCACCCGGCACATCGCAGCGGGTACAGCAGATCGACCATTGCGGAAGCGGCAGTTCGAATCACCCGAGCAGTCTAGCGGCGGGATTCCTCGCTTGCTCGCTACAATGGAAATGTGGACATCACCATCCTCCTGTTCGCATCGATCGCCGAGAAGGCCGGAACCCGCCGCCTTTCGCTCCCGGTTGAACCAGGCGACACCGTCGCGAACGTCCGCGACCGCCTGCTCGAACGCTTTCCCCAGCTTGCCCAATCGATACCCACGCTCCTCTACGCGCTCAATGAGGAATACGTAAAGGAGTGGGAGCCAGTAAGCCCCGGCGCTACCCTCGCGCTCATCCCCCCGGTCTCTGGAGGCTGACCATGCTCATCCGCGTTACCACCGAAGTTCTCCGCGCCGATGAGGCGATCGATGCCGTCCAGACGCCCGCCAGCGGCGCGGTGAACGTCTTCCTCGGCGTCGTTCGCAACAACAACCTCGGTCGAACCGTGGATTACCTTGAATACGACGCCTACCCGGAAATGGCCGAACGCGTGATGCGCGAGATCGCCGAAGAGGCAACCGCTCGCTTCACGCTCGAGGATTGTGCCGTCCTCCATCGAACCGGCCGCCTCGAAATCGGCGAGACCAGCCTCCTCATCGCCGTCGCCTGTGGTCATCGCGCCGAATCCTTCGAGGCCAGCCACTGGCTCGTCAACGAGATCAAGAAGCGCGTTCCCGTCTGGAAGAAAGAGGTCTGGGACGACGGTGAAGCCTGGATCGAAGGTCCCGAATCGCTCGGCAAGCAACAGGCGCCTGCCGGAATGCGCGAGTAGCGGGTGGTTTCACATCCCCATGCCTTCAGCCGGTTTTGTATGCACTGCGGCGAGCGCCTGACATCCGCAGTCCCCGAGGGCGACCACCAACGCCGCATGGTCTGCATGGGCTGCAATTTTGTGCACTACCTCAATCCACGCCCTGTCGCTGGCACGATTCCGGTTCGCGCCGA
>JBATAT010000352.1:0-4830 GCA_049662005.1 Tepidiformaceae bacterium | reverse complement strand
ACCTTGCCCTGGACCCGGGCGTCTATGTCCGGAGCATGGCGGGGCGCGGGGCGCTCGGTGGGCTCGCCCCGACGATTTCCGAAGTCGTCTCGGTGATGGATGCATTTGGATTCGATATCGTGATCATCGAGACCATCGGTGCAGGTCAGGACGAAGTCGAGATCGCTGGCACGGCGATGACCACGATACTGGTGAATAACCCCGGCACCGGCGACGACATCCAGGCACTGAAAGCTGGCATCATCGAAATCGCGGACATTCTCGTCGTGAACAAGGCTGACCACCCCGGCGCGGATGTGCTCGTGAGCCAGCTTCGCGCGCTGCTGTCACTCTCCCCGGCGGGCAGCCGCAGGCCCCCGATCCTGAAGACGACCGCCACCAAGGGTGAGGGCCTGGATGAACTCATCGATGCAATCGATGAACACTACGAGTACCTCAAGAGTTCCGGCACCCTGGCTGAACACCGGACCGAAGACGCACGCCGCCAGGTACTTTCGATCGCTCGCCAGATCTTGCTCGAACGAATCCAGCAGACGACACCGGAAGCGGAACTGTCGGCGCTGGTCGATCGGATAGCTGCGCGCGAAATCGATCCCCACACCGCGGCGGAGTCGATCACGACTTCGGTGCGCGGGTAGCGACCAGTGGTACGATTCGGGTTGTGAGTATCCAACGAATCCGCGTGTGGTTCCGCAAGAGCGAGCGGTTGCGGTATATCTCCCACCTCGACGTCCTGCGTTCCTGGGAGCGCTCACTACGCCGCGCTGGACTTCCGCTGTCGTACTCGCAAGGCTTCACGCCGCACCCAAAGCTAGCGTTTGGCTCGCCGCTTCCGATGGGGTTCATCTCTGAGGGCGAAGTGATGGATGTCACCCTCGACGAGCGGGTCGAACTTGCGGAGTTCGAATCTCGCCTGGCGGTTGAGACCACCGAGGACCTCGCACTCCTCAGGACCGAGGAGGTTGCGGCGAATGCTCCGGCGCCCCAGGCAGCGATGACCTGGGCAGACTACCGGCTGGCGCTGCCTGTTGCCTTCGATGAGGCGGCTGCGACCGTCGCCGCATTCCTTGCCCGCGAGACCTTCCCCTGGCGCGAAGAACGAGGCGAGCGCGTCCGCGAGTACGACCTGCGGGCGGCCTGTGCCTGGCTTCGGTGCAAGCCGACTGAAGGCGGAACCGAGTTCGAGATGCGCCTGCAGGCGGGCCAGGAACTGACGGCTCGCCCCGAAGCGATCGTGGCGGCACTCTTCCCTGGCCTCACGGCACCACTCATCGCGCGGACCAACATCGTCCTCAACGAACATTCGCCAGCGAGGGACCTATGGCGTCGCGTCGGCCAGTACCAGTAACTGCGCATTCGATTCGCAACGCCAGGTTGGCGGATGGGGCGGCGTTGTTTGGCCTGTGGCAGCATTTGAGGCAACATAACGCTCGGCTGGACCGCCGCGTGATACCGGCGCCCGTCACCGAGCCGGAATTTCTCGCCGATTTCGCCCAACTCCTCGAACGCCCCCGGTCTGCCGCCTTCGTCGCCGAACACTCCGGCGAGATGGCAGGTTTCATCGCGGGGAGCATCGAACGCAATCTGCCAGATCGGCTCCCCGAGGAACATGTGACGGTCGGATACCTCTGGGTGGAAGAGCGATTCCGGCGAATTGGCATCGCCCGCTCGCTCTTCGAGCGAGTTGCCGATTGGGCGCGCAAGCAGGAAACCGTGGACCACTTCGAAATGGCAGTCCTGACTGCGGATGAGGCTGCCGCGGGCTTCTGGCGCTCGATCGGCTTTTCTCCGTTTATCGAACGCCTCTGGGCGCCGCTCAGCGCGCCGGAACGCGACGAATGACCATCTACCTCGTGCGACACGGGGAAACGGGCCACAACCGTGACGGGCTCGGGCTGGGCCGGGCAGATGTTGAACTCACTGACCTCGGCATGGCCCAGGCCAGGGCAGTCGCCGACCGGCTGGCTTCGGCGCCGGTGAGCCGGGTGCTCGCGAGTCCGCTCACCAGGGCGTTCGACGGTGCGCAGGCGATTGCCAAACGGCACGGTCTTGAACCCGAGATCAGCGCAGCGCTGACCGAGCTGGACGCCGGCGAGACGGAAGGTTTCCCGTTTGCCGAGATTCGCGAACGGTTTCCGGAATTTCTGAAAACCTGGGCCGCGGAGAGCGGATGGGAGGCAACAATGCCGGGCGGGGAGAGTATCCGCGATGTTGCCGACCGCCTGGAACCGCTTGCGGCCGAACTGCTCGATGGGGGCGACCAGGAGATTGTTGTTGTGAGCCACAACTTTACCTTGCGGGTGCTCGCCTGCCATCTTCTGGGCATTTCGCCGGCGCGTTTTCGGACGTTTGAAATCGGGCTGGCTTCGATCACCGCGCTGGTTGTCCGAGGCGGCCGCTGCCATGTTCGAAGTGTGAACGACCGTTGCCACCTTGCACACTTGAACCTTGCATAAGAGAGACGTAGCGTGACGGGCGCGTATGGGAGCGCTCACCACTACTCGAACGCGCCTGTTGATCCTGCTCTGTTGCCTTGTGGCGGCCTATGGCCTCTATGCCGCGGCGAACGGGTGGTATCGCAACAACCAGCTCGATGACGATCGCGCGGCAGCGGAAGCGCGAGTCCAGCAGCTTACGGAAAAGGAAGCGTATCTCGAAGGCGTCCGTGCCTACGTCGCGTCCGATGCCTATGTCGAACAGCAAGCGCGCCGCCAGCTTGGATACGCCCGCGAAGGAGAAATCGCCTTTGTCGTCACGAGCCCACCGGCCGAACAACGGGACGAACGCAGCGGCTCCTGGTGGGAACGGCTCTTCCCACGATAAACCGGTCACCAGCAGGGTCCTCCAACGGGTTGGGATCCTGGCCGAAGGCGAACGCATGTTTCGGCGCGTCCAGAAAGTGCTCGTGGCTCTCTCGGGCGGCGCAGATTCGACCGCCTGCCTCCTGATCCTCAAGGAGGCGGGTCGCGATCTCGGTTTCGAGGTTGTTGCCTGCCACTTCGACCACCAGCTGCGCGAGTCTTCGAAGGACGAGATGGAGGCGGTTCGCCAACTGTGCGACGCCGTGGATGTCGAGTGCATCACCGGCGAAGGCGACGTTGGAGGCGTCGCGACGCAGATGAAGCGTGGCATCGAGGAGATGGCCCGCGAGATGCGCTACCAGTTCCTGGCATTCGTCGCCGAAAAAGTCGGCGCTGATTGCATCGCAACGGGGCACACCGCGGACGACCAGGCTGAGACGATCCTCATGCGGATCGTGCGGGGCAGCGGCGTGCGCGGTATCCGTGGGATGCTCCCGGTGGCTGAAGTCCCGGGTTCTGAAGCACAGCGGTTGATTCGCCCTCTGATCGACAGTTCGCGCGCCGAGACCGAGGCGATTTGCGCGGAGTTTGGGATCGTCCCACTGGACGACCCGTCGAATACCGATGTGCGGTTCACCCGTAACGCTATCCGTCTCCAGGTTCTCCCGGCCCTCGAAGCGGTGAATCCGTCCGTACGGTCGGCTCTCATTGGGCTGGGCGAGAGTGCTCGCGAAGCGTTCGAGCCGATCGAGCGCCGCTCCTACGAAGTTCAGCCGGTAGAGCGCGGGCCAGTCGGGACGATCTTCCCGATCGAGAAATTTGATGGCGTGCCGACGGAGGCGCTGGGACTGGTGATCGAACGCGAGGCGATGTTTTTTCACCTTCAGCCCGAGACGAACCGGACGCGGCTCGTGAACCTTCGCGACGTGCTGGCGAGTGGCACCGGCTCGGTACTCTTCGGTGACGCCGAGATCGAAGCATCCTGCGGCTGGGTGCGGATCGGGCCGCCGCTCGATGCAGTGGTTCCCTTTGCGCCGTCGCTTCTCGATGTTCCTGGTATCACGCGAGCAGGACCATGGCGCGTCGAGGTGGCTCTGGACGAGCTGGCGGACCGAAGCGAAGCGCCAGTTGTGGCATTCGACTCCAGAACGTGCTCCGGCGCGCTTCGGGTGCGCCCGCTCGAACCCGGCGATCGGATCGACTGGCACGGCATGGAACGGAAAGTCTCCGACCTGCTCATCAACGAGAAGGTCCCGGCATGGGAACGGGTCGGCATGGTTGCGGTGGCTGATGGGAAGGGCGTCGTTGCCCTGTTCGGGGCGAAGCACAACTTCGTCCGCGATGGTGGCGACCCGGACCGCTGGGTCCGCGTCAGCGCCATCTCACCGCAGTAGCGGCTTACTTCGCTGGCATGAAGAGCGGGATGACTTCTTCGGTCAATTGGCGGGTTTGGTCCATCAGTTCGTCGTCGGAGGCCGCGACTGGTCGAAGGACGAACTTGGAGATCCCGGCCGCGATGTACTCGTTCACGCGACTCGCGATCGCCTTCGCGTCGCCAACGGCGAGGTAATCGAAGGGGTCCGGCGCATCGGGGACTCGCGAAAGGCCCGCCGCCTGCCGCTGGACGACGTCGTCGTCCTTCGCACCGAACCGAAACGCAAAACCGGCGCCGTAGTGGTCGTCGTCAAGGGGGCGGCCGGCCTCGGCGCTCTGTTTTCGGATTGCGGCTACCACCGGCGCCACCTGGGCAGGGCCCTGGACGCCCGCCAACCAGCCCGTACCGACGCGGGCAGTCCGGCGAATCGCGGCAGGCGAGCTTCCACCTATCCACACTGGCAGCGGATTTTGAACCGGCTTCGGCGAGATGACGGCATCCCGGTACTGGTAGTACTTGCCTTCGTAGTTCACAGCTTCGCCAGTCCAGAGCATGGTCATGATGTCGAGCAGTTCATCCGATTGTGCACCCCGGCCCTTCGGGTTGCGCGAGGTCGCACGGAATTCGGGATTCGCTTCGCCGCCCACACCGAAC
>JBATAT010000351.1:0-12041 GCA_049662005.1 Tepidiformaceae bacterium | reverse complement strand
GCGAGTACACCTCCCACGGGCATTGCGGACCGCTTCGCCCGGACGGCTCGGTCGACAACGACGCGGCGTTGCCGCTACTGGCTGAGACCGCGGTTTCGCTGGCGGAGGCGGGCTGCGACATCATCGCGCCGAGCGACATGATGGACGGGCGGGTGTCGGCGATCAGGATGGCCCTGGATTCGGCGGGTTTCGCCGAGGTGCCAATTCTCTCGTACTCGGCGAAGTTTTCGAGCGCGTTCTACGGACCCTTCCGCGACGCTGCTGATAGCGCACCGCAGTTCGGCGACCGGCGGGGCTACCAGATGGACCCCGCGAATGCGCGCATGGCGCTCGACGAAGTGGCGACGGACATCGCCGAGGGCGCGGACATGGTAATGGTGAAACCAGCGTTGCCCTACCTCGACGTGCTCCGGCAGGTACGAGACCGGGTGGACGTACCCATTGCGGCCTACAACGTGAGCGGCGAGTACAGCATGGTGATGGCGGCGATTCAGAACGGCTGGCTCGACGAACAGCGCGCAATCGATGAGACGCTGACGTCGATACGCCGCGCTGGGGCCGACATGATCATCACGTATCACGCGAAGCAGTGGGCAGCGCGGCAGTAGTTCACGGTCACCGCAGGCTGGGCTGCTTCGGATACGATCGACGACCTTCGGATAGCGCTACGCCCTGCGCAACGCCCCAACCGGCTGGTTTGCTGCCATGGCCGTGGACAGAACGGTACGGCGCGAGGGTTGGCTCGGTTCCTGGCAGGCGGCCACAAGCGAATGATCGACGGAATCGGCGATACCGCAGGCGCGAGCCTTGGAGCGGACGTGTGCGACCGTGCCAGAGATGGTCGCTTCGGCGCCTGGCCACGGTTCGGCCCGCAGCACCCGCAGATGCCGTGTTGTCTGGTTCCATTCGAAAACGAGGCGCGCATGCGAACCGGGGCCTGCAGAGAATCGCGTGTAACCGCCCAGGTATTCTTGCGTCATGTGCAGGCCCTTTGCGGTGGGGTCTACGCCGGCTCGACCGAGCCCATCCCACAGTTCTCCGAGTGCAAGAAGAAGCCTGAACGCGACATCTGAATGATCTGTGCGCACGTGAACCAAACCTGGGCGGATAAAATCGGCACCGCTCGCGGCCCCCGCAAGCCGTAATCTTGATTCTACGCTATTTCGGGCCCATTTATGCAAGCCGTCGATTAATCGTATAGAGCAAAACAGTGGTTTTACTTCCGGGGCAGGTACGTGGCGAGGCCCTGGTCGATCGGGGTAAGCGGCAGTGCGAAGGCTTCCTGCAACGGGCCAACGTCGGCGATGCCATCCTGGGTGATGAAGTCGATCGCATCGGGCGTGAGCGGCCGTCCCGGTGCGTGCTGAGCGATGCTGGCGACGAGTTTCATCAGCGGTTTCGGCTGGTGCAGCAGGAAGCGCTTCTTCCCGGCGGCTTTGAGGGCGGCGCGGATCACTTCATCCATCGTCATCACCTGTGGACCCCCGATTTCGAAAATCCGGCCGCGCAGATCGTCGCGCTCGGTGGCGGCTGTCACATGGGCACCGAGATCATCGATGAATAGTGGGCTGATCCGGGTCTTGCCATCGCCGATGACGGGGATGAACGGAAGCCAGCGGGCGAAGCCGAGGAAACGATTGAGCGAGACATCGTTTGGGCCGTAGATCCAGCTCCCGCGAAGAATGGTGTAGGGCACGCCGCTGGCGATGATGTACTGCTCCTCCTGCCACTTGTAGCGAAGCCAGTGATACTTGGCCTGTTCTGCGCCGCCGACACCGCTGATCCCGATGAACCGCGGCACGCCAGTGGCCTTCGCAGCGTCGACCAAATTCTTGGTTCCGCCGAGATCGATTCGTTCGAAGGTTAATCCCTTCTTGGGGTTTTCAATCGGCGAGTTGGGGAACTGGACGGCATCGACGATGGCATCGAAACCAGTGACGGCCGGGCCGAGTGTTGCCGGGTCAGTGACATCCGCGTGGACCCACGAGGCTCGCGAATCAACCGGGTTCTTCGCGGGTTTGGAGCGCGAGCCGATGGTGACTGAATGGCCAGCATCGAGCAGTGATTTCGTGATGGCCCGGCCGAGCAGGCCAGTCCCTCCGGCGACGAAGACGTTCATGGTTTTCCTCCTGGCCGAGCCCTGCGGCTGAGCCGGTTTATTCGTGCAAGTGCGACGCTTATTGTCGGGCCGGCATATTCCGCCTGGCCGATTCGCGGCCTGTGCGGTGACCCGTCGAAGGCGCCCCCGCCGAAAACGATCGCGGCGAGCGGGGCAGCCTCCGCGACCTGTGGCAGTGCAGCTTCGAGGGTGCGGGCGGTGTCGTGGGTGGTCGCGTTGATCGCGACCACGTCCGGTTGCGAATCCTCGACCGTCCGGACCAGTGCAGCCGTTGGGACGTCCTGGCCGAGGTAGATGGTCTTCATCCCTTGAAATCGAAGGAGGACTGCCAGCATCAGCAGGGCGATCTCGTGCCGTTCGCCTTCGGCGCAGGCGAGCAGAACGATTGGCGATTCGGGGAGAGGGTGGACGTGACGATGCAGCGATTCCACCCGCGAGCGGATGAAGTTCGTCGCGAAGTGCTCCTGGGCGACCGTGACCGTGCCACTGTGCCAACCGTCGCCGATTGTTCGAAGGACGGGAATAGCAACGCGTTCGAACACGGAGAGGACATCCATTTTCTCAAGAGCTTCGCTCCAACACCTCGAGGCCGCCGATTCATCCCAATTGAGCAATGCGCCGGCGAGTGGTGTCGCGAGCGTGCCGGGAGCGACGGGAGGAGCCTCGGTCGAATTGACAGCCTCGAGCGCCGCCTTTGCGGCGCGGGCAAGCGGCACCCCGCGGGAAGAAAGCGTGTGCATTTGGCGAATGCGGTCGACGTCTGCCATGGAGTACATGCGCTGGCGCCCCCCTGTGCGATGAGGCACAGGCACACCGTACCTTCGCTCCCATGCCCGCAGCGTATGCGCGCCCACCCCCGTGAGTCGCACGACCTCGGCAATGCGCAATCCTTCGTCTGAGTGACTGTTCACCATGCAAAGATAGACAACTTGGCTGATTTGTCAATCTTCTGTCTAACTCTGTAGGGTGGAGGCGTGAAGAACGTTGATGTCGCCGTCGTTGGTGCGGGCTTTGGTGGTCTGACAGCTGGCGCGCTCGCTGCGAAGTCGGGCGCAAAGGTGTCGTTGTTTGAACAGCACACTCGACCCGGCGGCTGTGCCGGGGACTTCGCGCTCGAAGGTTTCTGGTTTCCTGCCGGAGCGACTGTTGTGACCGGGCTCGAACCAGGCGGAATACTTCGACAGGTCTTCGACAAACTTAGCATCGATGTCCCGTCGAGACCGCTGGACCCATCGATTACGTTTCATATTCCGGGCCATGCGCCGCTTCCTTATGTCGCGGATGTGGCGGAGTGGAAGCACCTGTTGCGCGGCGCACTCCCCGGAGCTCAGCGATACGACCGGTTCTGGGATTGGACGCACGATGTGGGTGGCGAGGTCTACCGCATCGGAGGACACTTGCCTTCGCTGCCATTGCAGCGTTGGGCGGACCTGCGCCGAACCGCGCGCGCGACTGCCCCTTCGATGACGCGGCTGATTCGGTGGCTCGGAGCCACTGTCGAAGATGCGAAACGGCATTCTGACGCCGAAGGCAGCCCCGCCGTCGATGCCATGATTGACTCGCTGCTGATGGATGCAACCGGCGCCAAAGCCAGGGATTGCAGCGCCATCCAGGGCGCGATCGCTCTCGACCTGTATCGTCGTGGCTGCCAGTGGGTCGAAGGCGGGACGGGGCGGCTGGCGATGATGCTCGCTCGCTCGATTCGAGACTCCGGAGGCGAGGTCCGATTCGGCACAGGAGTCCGGGCGCTGACGCGCACCAACGGCCGGTGGCAAATTACGCTCGCCGACGGCGAGGAAGTGGCCGCGCGGACGGTGGTCGCGAACGTCCCTCCAGCAGGACTCGACAGGCTGCTTGGGCGACGGATCCGACCGACTTCCGATCGCGAATCATGGAGCGCCTTCGTGCTCCATCTCGGGATCGATGCGACCAACCTGCCATCGATTTCGCCATTCCACCAGATCGTACCGAGCGACCGACGCCCGTCGAGCCTTGTGAGCGTGTTCGAATCTCGAAAGGTTGGCGCGCCACGATGCAGCATTTCGGTCTCCACCCATGTTCGTGCGGCCGACTGGCGTGGCTTTCCGGGCGCGCTTGCCTGCCAGCGAGGGAAAACCGAGGACGTCCTGTTACGCAACGTTGAAGAAGTCATTCCCGATGTCCGAGACCGCACCATCGTCCAGCGTTCGGCAACACCGCAAACCTTCGAACGCTTCACTTCGCGTCCGGGAGGGTTTGTCGGTGGGCTCATCCAGCGTCCGAACGTTGTTGCTTTGCGGGCGCGGGGACATCGTCCCGAGCCGGCGCTTTTTCTTGCTGGCGACCATGTCTTTCCGGGACAGGGGACCGTCGGCACGGCACTTTCCGGAATCAACGCGTACCGTGACGCTATTGAGGCGCTCGGAGGGAGACCGCTGCTATGACGCTCGTGGTGTACTCAAGTTCAATGCCGGCCCCTGCCGTTGATCTGTTCGAAATCCACATGGATGCAGCGAACCTGGCGGCGATTTCGCCACCGTTTCCGCCGTTTCGGCTGTTGACCGCGCCGAAGAGGGCGAAAGCCGGGGATCTCCAGGTGATGCGCCTGGGTTTCGGGCGGCTTTCGGTCGAATGGCATGCGCGAGTTAGCCGGATTGTTCCCGGGCGCCTGCTGGAAGACGTGCAGGAGAGGGGGCCGTTCCGGAAGTGGAGGCACCAGCACCGGTGCATTGCCGAGGGAAGCGGTTCGCGCCTGACGGATGCGGTCTCATTTCGGCTGTTGCCGACTGTGGTTGGGGAGTTCGTTGAGTACTGGACTGTACGCCCGCTGCTCGTGGGCATGTTCGCCTATCGGCACCGCAGAACGCGGGCACTTTTACCGCATTCCAAGTCCTGATTCCGGGGCCCCGGCGGACCGTACCTTCACTTTCGCAGGAACATTATCGGTACGCGGATGCTAGTCTCCGAAATGTGCCCCGGAGGGTTCGAGTTTGCCAAATTGCGCCATCTGCCAGCACCTTTCGACGATCCCGCGCATTGCCACGGGCACAGTCGGGCTGTTAACGGCTGTCCCCAGCCTTCTCGATGCAGCGGTCGATCGTTACGTCGTCGTGGGACCCGAGCAACATGTGGTGGTGAACGCCTGCCCGGAACACGTCGTGGATGTCTATCGCGGGCGAATCGAAGGGGTGAAGATGGCCTGGCGCCTCACCACCGATGAGGCAGCTACCCCGGCCCGCCCGGTGCCCGTAGCAGCGTCCGCATCCCCGGCTTGAAGACGACTTTCCCATTGATGACTACCACCTCGTTGTTGAGGTAGAGCTGGAGCGCTTTGCTGAGGACGACGCCTTCGAGCGCGCGGCCCTTTCGGCGTACATCGTCCACGTCATCGACTCCGACTTCGATATGAAAGACGTCCTGAAGGATGATCGGGCCGGCATCGAGTTCTTCGGTCACGAAATGGGCCGTGCATCCCGTGACCCGGACACCGTCTTCCCAGGCGCGGCGGTAGGGGTTGGCGCCGGGGAAGTAGGGCAGGAGCGAGGGGTGGATGTTGATGATCCGGCCGGCAAACGGCCCCACGATGGTGGGGGTGAGAATCTGCATGTAGCGGGCGAGGACGACTACCTCGACGCCCGCCGCGGTCAACTGTTCGAGCACGAACGACTCGTGGGCAGGCTTGTCTTCGCTGGCCATCCAAACGAAGGAGATGCCCGCCCGTTCGGCGATGGGCCTGAGGGATTCGTGGTTCCCGGCGACGAGCGAAAGCTCGCCGTGGAGGAGCCCCGCCCGGTGGTCCGCGATCAGTTGTTCGAGGCAGTGCGCCTCTTTGCTGACGAGGATGCCCACTTTGCGCCGCTCGCGTTCGTTGTGGAGCGTGACGCGGATGTCCATCCCGATGTCTTCGCCGATGCCGAGCAGGCCGGTCACGAGTTCATCGAGCGAAATCGAGGCATCGGTGATGTCGATCAACATATCCATGAGGAACTGGCCGCGGAGGACGCGCTGTTCGATGTCTTCGATGTTGATGTCGTGTTTAGCGAGGTGTGTGCTGATGCGCGCGACGACACCTTTTTGGTCCTGGCCAAGGACGCTGACGATGGCGAGGATTCGATTCATCTGGGAGTACCTTCATCCGGGAGCGTGGGGCGATTGTGCACGGCGATAGGCTTGAGGATAGGCGGCGAAGAGGCTACGAACATTCCTCGAACAGGGCCATCACGGTGGTTATCGGTTTAACAGAGACATCCATTGATGAGGCTGACGGCGTACCATGTGCGAACCGCGGGCGATGGAAGCGCCCGGCCACTGGAGGTGCGGCGGATTAATTGCGTGTGAAACCAGCCCGTTGGCAGTAAAGAATTGTTGACCTTAAGGCAAACGGACAGCACCTTACCGGACGGTTAATCGAATAGAGGAGGGAACCACTAACGATGACCAAATCCAAGTGGCAATTGCTACTGAGCATCTTTGCCATCTTCGCCATCATGGCCATCGCCGCTTCTTGCGGAGACGATGACGACGATGACGACGTTGGCAGCAGCCCAACCAGCGGCAACGGCGGAACCACACCGACCGTATCGACGGCAGCCCCGACGGGCGCCATCACCATCCGGACGATCCAGTTTGAAAGCTGGGATCCCCATTTCTCGGACTTCAACCAGGACATTGAACACATGTTCATGGTCTGGCGCGGTCTCTATCACCTGGATAAGGACAGCAAGCCACAGCCGGCAATGGCCGACGGCATGCCGACCATCTCCGCCGATGGCATGACGTACACCGTCAAGCTGAAGAAGGACCTCAAGTGGTCCGATGGTGACGCTCTTGATGCCGCCGACTTTGTCATGGGCATCCAGCGCACCTGCAACCCGGACAACGCCGGCCACTACCAGTACATCCTGACCGCGATCGTCGGTTGCGATGACTACTACGGCGCTGCCGACAAGTCTGCGGACGAGAAGGCGAAGCTCCAGGCCGCCGTTGGCGTGAAGGCGGTTGACGCAACGACCCTGGAATTCAAGCTGTCCGACCCGCAGCCGACCTTCACCATCCTGCTGGCCCTCTGGCCGACCTTCCCGGCGCCGTCGCACAAGCTTGCGACTGTCGATGCGAAGTGGCCGGATCCGATGAACAACGTCTACAACGGCCCATTCAAGCCTTCCGAGTACACCGAGAAGGACCACATGACGCTGGTCCCGAACGATCAGTACAACGCTGGCCAGAAGGCCCAGGTCGAGAAGCTGACCCTTCGATACATCGATGACGCGGCTGTGGCCCTCAATGCCTACCGTGCTGGCGAAATCGATGCGACCGCTGTCCCCTCGACGCAGCTCACCGCGGTACGAGCAGATCCGACGCTGAAGAAGGAACTGATCGACTACGCGGCAACGCGAACGACGGGCATCGAGCCGAACCTCAAGGACCCGACGCTCTCCAAGCTGGAAGTGCGCCTTGCACTTTCGCAGGCGACCGACCGGAAGACGCTGAACGACACCGTTCTTAACGGCGCGAACATTCCGTCGACCAACTGGATGCCACCGGATCGCTCCGGGAACAAGGCCGGAACGTTCGATGCAGCCATCGGTTTCGACAAGGCCAAGGCCCAAGAGAACATGAAGAAGGCCGGCTACGAAAACGGCGTTGGCTTCCCGAAGATCACCGTCCTCCAGACAGATAGTGCCACGAACAAAGCGATCGGGGAGTTCCTCCAATCGCAGTGGAAGAGCATCCTGGGCATCGAGATCAACCTGGAATACACCGACTCGAAGACGCGATCCTCGCGTTTCAACAGTGGCGACTTCCAGATCGTGCTCGGTGGCTGGGGCGAAGACTACCCAGACCCGGAGAACTGGATCCTCGGCCTCTACGAGACCGGTGGTTCGATCAACAAGCAGAGCTGCTCGATGAAGGCAATTGACGACGTCATTGCCAAGGCACGCTTCAACAAGAACGATGAAGAGCGCCGCCAGGAGTACCGCGACGCCGAAAAGCTCATCGTCGAAAACGTCTGCGGCATGGCACCCATGTGGCAGGTTGGTCTCCACTCAGTGGTCAAGCCCTACATCAAGGGCATGATCGAAAACAAGAAGGCCGACGACAAGCAGGTTCCAGGCGACACCAGTGTCGAACTGTGGACCACTTCCAAGAAGTAACGTCTTGAAGGGGGCGGCGGGACGTAGGTGTCCGCCGCCTGCTTCTTTTCGCTCAGCACCATCCGATGGGGTTTCCTGGTGAAACCCCATCGGCTCTTCACCAGGTTCTCTTATGCTTCGCTATGCCGTCCGACGCATCGTCCTGCTGATTCCCCTGCTCTTCGCGGTTGCGACGATCACGTTCTTCCTGATGCATTCGGTCGAAGGCGGGCCGTTCGACTCCGACAAACCACTGACCGACGCGACCCGCGCCCGGCTCAACGAGAAGTACAACCTCGACGGGTCAGTCGTAGAGCAGTACACGCACTACATCGCCAACCTTGCCCATCTTGATCTCGGGATCTCAACCTCGGGCAACGACCGCGAGGTTGTCGAAATCATTAGAGAGCGATTCTCGGTTTCTCTTGAACTCGGGCTGTTTGCCTTCCTCTTCGCCGTCACGATGGGCCTAACACTGGGCACGATTTCGGCCATGAACCAGAACGGGATCGGCGACTACGCAGGCGTTTTCCTCGCGACGGGTGGCGCGGCGTTACCAAGCTTTATCCTGGCCCCGCTGCTCGTGATCCTGTTTGCCCTGAAGCTCAACTGGTTCGATGTGCTTGGCTGGGAACTCTGGAACTACAAGAAAATGGTCCTGCCGATGGTCGCCCTTGGAATGCTGCCGGGTGCGTTTATCGCACGCATCGCGCGCGCATCCATGCTCGACATCCTTCGCCAGGATTACATCCGGACCGCCCGGTCGAAGGGAGTCACGGAGTTCACGGTCGTGGTTCGCCATGCCGTGAAGAACGCGATGATCCCGGTGCTGACCGTGCTAGGGCCGATTTTCGCCGGACTGATCACCGGGTCATTCATCGTTGAACAGGCGTTTGCCATTCCTGGCCTGGGCAACACGTTCGTTGGTTCAGTTCTGATTCGCGACTACGGCGTGATCATGGGCGTCACGCTGTTCTACGCGTTGATCATTGCGATTATGAATTTGGTGGTCGACCTGCTCTATGCAGTGGCCGATCCGCGGATTCGATACTAGGTGGTACCCGATGACGACTGAATCTGCAGCCCAACCGTTCGACTTCACCAAGGAGTTCATCGCCACCAAGCAGCGCGGCCTCTGGAGCATGGCGCTGCAGCGGCTGATCCGGAACCGGCTGGCCTTCGCGGCTGCAATCATCCTGATCGTCATCACCGTGTTGTGCGTCGCGGGACAACTTATCCCGGCGATCGAGCGCCACGATTCTGGATTCCAGCAGTACGAGACCGTGAATACGGGCCCCAGCAGCAAGTACTGGCTGGGCACCGATATCCTCGGCAGGGATATGTGGGCGCGGATGCTCCAGGGGACATTGTTCTCGCTGAAGATCGGCATCGGGACGCAGATCGTCGTCCTCGTCATCGGCATCACGGTTGGCATGGGTGCGGCGCTGGGTGGACGCTTCAGCGACCAGTTGCTCATGTGGTTTACGGACCTCGCATACGCGTTTCCGGACCTCCTCGCGATCATCCTCCTCCGCCAGGTGCTGTTCGGGCGCGACTGGCCGATCATCGGCACCGGAGATCCGCAAATACCCGGCCTCGGTTCGGCGTTGCTCGTCACGATTCTCGCGATTTCCCTCGTGAGCTGGGTAACGATTGCACGCCTCATCCGTGGCCAGATGCTTTCAATCAAAGAGCAGGACTACGTCCTTGCGGCCAGGTCGATCGGCGCGAGCCCGTGGCGCGTGGTGCGCTCTCACATGCTCCCGAACACGTTGAGCACGGTCATCGTCGCTGTCACCTTCGGCATTCCACTGGCGATTTTCGCTGAAGGCGCCCTGGGCTTCATCGGCCTCGGCGTTCCGCCCCCGGATACGAGCCTCGGCGCGTTGATGGGCGATGGCTACGCCTACCTGTTCGTGAACAACTGGCTCGTGGTTTGGCCGGCGATCATGGTCGCGACGCTGATGTTGTGCTTCACGTTCCTGGGCGATGGGCTGCGCGACGCACTCGACCCGCGGACGAAGAAATAGGGCCTTTCCTGTTTGGCGCGGAAAGAACGCGGCTGATACGATCGGGCCTTACCAAGGGGCTGTAGCTCAATCGGGAGAGCGCAACACTGGCAGTGTTGAGGTAGAGGGTTCGAATCCCTCCAGCTCCACCAAGAAACTGAATCTGGAGGCGGCTGACGCGAAGCGTCGGGCCGCCTTTTTCCGTCGCCGTGCGTTTCCGTGCTATGTTCCCTCTCTATTTCAGCGCATGGAGTTCCGCTTGCCTCAATCCCACGATCGGCTGCTCGCGGGTCTTCGCGTTATCGACGCTGGGCAGGTGCTCGCTGGCCCGTTCGTAAGCACGTTACTCGCGGATATGGGCGCGGAGGTCATCCGCGTCGAGATGCCTTCACTGAAGGGGAGCGTGGCCGCGCACACGAACTCGAGCCGTGCTGGCGAACAGCGGAACAAGAAGTCGATCAGCCTCGATTTGCGAAAACCGGAGGCCGTTCCAATCATGAAGCGGCTCGTGGCTTCAGCGGATGCCATCGTCGAGAACTTCTCCCCCGGGACTGCTGAGCGCTGGGGGATGGGGCCGGACGACCTCAATGAGGCGAATCCGCGACTTATCTACGTTCGCATCTCGGGCTTCGGCCAGACCGGGCCATACCGTGACCGCACTTCCTACGACCGCATCGGGCAGGCGATTGGCGGGCTCATCTACGTGACGGGCGAAGCCGACCAGCCCCCCGTTCACCCCGGATACATGCTTGGCGACTACGTGAGCGGCACGTTTGGCGCGCTCGCCATCCTGGCGGCGGTCTTCCATCGTGATAATGCGAACTGCGACGAACCACAGGTGGTGGACCTCTCGCTCTACGAATCAATTTTCCGCTACTCCGGGCCCATGGCGGCCGAGTACAGCCGCGAGGGAATCATCCGTGAGCGCCGTGGGAACGTGCGCGCGTGGTCAATCCCGGGCGAACAGTTCCAGACGAGAGACGGCCACTGGGTGCTCATCCTCGCGCTGAACCCGCAGATCTTCCAGCGATTGTGCGACGCGATGGGGCAGCCGGGCCTACCGAAAGACCCAAAGTTCTGTGACCACGAATCGCGGCTCGCGAACGAGGTCGAGTTGCACGAGATGATTCGCCAGTGGGTGAAGGTCCAGGATGCTGCGCCGCTCTATGCGGTACTGGACGAGTTCCGGGTGCCGTACGGGCCGGTGAATAGCATCGCGGACATCTTTGCCGACCCGCATTTCGCCGCGCGCGAAGACCTGGTGGCCATCGACGACCCGCACGTCGGTCCGGTAATGACTCCCGCCCCGTATCCGCGGCTGTCGCACGCACCCGGACGTGTCTACAACCCCGCTCCCGCTGTGGGTCAGCACAACGACGAAATCTACCGCGGTCTCCTGGGAATGACCGATGGAGAGATCGCTTCGCTCACGAGTGCCGGCGTTATCTGACGACCCGGGTTCAGCGGCAGGTCAGAGCAGGACCGTGACCTTGATCGCTCCACTGCGCTTGTCGAGCGAAGTCTCGAACGCCCTGGCGGCCTCTTCGAGCGGGTAGGTATGGGTGACGAGCGTGGCCACCTCGTTGCGGTAGCGGTCGAGCACGGCGAGTGCTTCGTCGTAATCGGAACGGGGGCCAACGGAGTCATATCCGAAGGCGCCGACGATAGAGACTTCGTGGACGAACACCCGGCCGGTCTGGATCGTCTGTGGTTCGTTGTGGACCCCGAGCAAAAGACCGGTCCCGCCGCGTGCCGCCATTTTGATCGCCGGTTGAAGTGTCTGGTGGCTCCCGCCAATGG
>JBATAT010000350.1:0-6025 GCA_049662005.1 Tepidiformaceae bacterium | reverse complement strand
ATGACGAACACTGCCAGTGCCCTCACTTCAATCGGCCCGGTCGTCCTGGAAGGCGTTCATGTCCGCCTGGAGCCGTTGCGACTCGACCACATCCCGGCCCTCGTCGAGGCGGCCTCCGAAGATCGGTCTACCTACGATTGGACGTTCGTTCCGGATGGCCAGGACGCCATGCGAGCCTACGTGGGCGAAGCGCTGGCTCTCGCAGCGCGGAACGCGGCGGTGCCGTTTGCCACCGTGCTTCGCGAAACCGGCCGCGTGGTGGGGACAACGCGCTTCGCGAATTTCGAATACCTGGGCTGGCCACCGGAAAGCGCGCACTACAAAGGCGAAGGCGTGCCCGACGGTGTCGAAATCGGCTGGACCTGGCTGGCGGCTTCGGCCCAGCGAACGCGGGCCAACACCGAGGCGAAATTGCTCATGCTCGGCCACGCCTTCGAACGCTGGGGCACCCGCGTTGTTCGCCTGAACACGGATCGCCGGAACGAACGCTCGCGGGCCGCGATCGAACGGATCGGAGGGAAGCTCGATGGCATCTTCCGCGCGAACCGCGTCGCATCCGATGGCACGGTCCGCGATTCGGCCGCCTACTCCATCACCGAGAGCGAGTGGCCGGTCGTCGAAGCAGTCCTGCGCATCCGGCTCGACCGTTCCTGACGGCTCTCCCGAGCTTTGCAGCGTGGTTGGGCGATTCGTGGGTCGTCGCTACTGACTGGCGACATCGTCGGAAAGCTGGTCTTCCATCCGGGCATTCCGCAAGTCGGACAACGCCATGAGCAGCACGACGACGATCATGCCGCCGGCGCACACCAGGAGGGTTGGTCGGTTCCCGATTGCTCCGGCCAGGATTCCGCCGAGGGGAGCACCGACCACGACCACCCCTCGATTCAGCGACCGGACCGTAGCGGCCATCCGCCCGATGAGTCGAACCGGGGTGACGGCCTGCTGGTAGCCCATCTCCTGCGCGCCTTCGAGGCCAAGGGCCAAACCGATGAGCGCCTGGCCTGCTCCGAAGATCGCCACGCTCGGCAGACTGCCCACGGTGGCGAACCCGGCGCACGCAATGATCGCGAAGGCCACGGGATAAAGACATCGGCTGTAGATAATCGTTCGTCCGGTGCCCAGCGCCTCGCCAACGCGGGTGGTGAGGAGGCTCCCGACGACGGCGCCCACGCCCGAAAGCGCGAGCACAATACCCAACCCATCGGCGCCAAGTTCCCGTTCGCGAAGCGCAAACACGGTAAACACGGTGCCGAACATGCTGAAGAAGATGAACCAGAGGTGCGTCGTCAACGCGAGCGGCCCCAACCGGGGATGGCGATACACCCAGGCCAACCCCTCGCGTACCTGACCGCCAACTGTTCCGGTTTCGAGGCGAGGAGTATCGGACGTCCTTAAGGGAATCGTCGCGACAACGACGGCTGAGATGACGTACGAAGCGGCGTCGATGAGGAGAGCGGCCGGCGCCGTCAGGATCTGAATCAGCCACCCGGCGAGCGCTGGCCCGGTGGTTTGTGCAACGGAGTCGCTTTGTTCGATCCGGGCGTTGGCACGAACGAGAAGTTCGCGCGGCACGAGCACGGTGGTGACGGCCTGGAACGCCGCGTCGCCGGCAAGCGAAAGCAACCCGAACGCGAAGAGGAGCGAGAGTAGCCATGGAATGGTGAGCCAGCCCGCGAAGCTCAGCGTGGCCATCGCGGCAAGAAGGAGCGCCCGCCCAATATCAGTAGCGATGAGCAACGGCTTGTGGCTATGGCGGTCTACCCATACGCCTGCCAGCAGGCCGAAGAAGGGATAGGGCAGCCACCGGACCGCGCGCACCAGCCCGACCTCGGTGCTGCTCGCGTCGAGCTCCAACACTGCGATCACGCTGATGGCGATGGTGGTGATGTAGGTCCCGAAATCGGAGACGGTTGAAGCGACCCAGAAGCGCACGAAGCCGGGCTGCTCGGTGAGCTTCACCGCCGTACGTCTACAGGGCACGGACCGGCCACGCAACCGCGAACGGGGATCAAACGGATTCGAGCGACAGAGCCACCACGTCGCCGCAGGCCGATCTCCGCCTGCCAATTTCGAAGCTGGCACCCTGCGAGCCTTGGTTCGACAGCCCCAAGTGGTTCTATTCCGCGCCGGAGAATGGCCATACACTCAGTACCACTCTCACGAATATCGCCGCATCGAAACTGCGGCAAGGAGTCTTCGATGTCTCAGACAGGAACATGGGCGGTCAAGGTTGGTCTCGCGCAGATGCTGAAGGGCGGCGTCATCATGGATGTCGTCACGCCGGAGCATGCCCGCATCGCTGAGGAGGCCGGCGCCTGCGCCGTCATGGCCCTCGAGCGCGTCCCTTCGGACATCCGCAAGGATGGCGGCGTGGCTCGCATGAGCGATCCCGAGATGATCGCGGGCATCATTGAGGCAGTGACGATCCCGGTGATGGCCAAGGCCCGTATCGGCCACTTCGTCGAAGCCGATGTTCTCCAGGCGCTCGGCATCGACTACATCGATGAATCGGAAGTGCTGACCCCCGCCGACGAAACCCATCACATCGACAAGCACCAGTACAAGGTCCCGTTCGTCTGTGGCTGTCGAAACCTCGGCGAAGCGCTCCGCCGCATCGGTGAAGGAGCCGCGATGATTCGGACCAAGGGCGAGGCCGGTACCGGCGATATCGTCGAGGCCGTCCGCCACATGCGAACGGTGCAGGACGAGATTCGCCGCATCCGTAACATGGCCGACGATGAGGTCTATACCACCGCGAAGGAACTCGGCGCGCCACTCGAACTGGTGATGCAGGTGAAGCGCGAGGGCCGCTTGCCAGTCGTGAACTTCGCTGCTGGCGGCGTTGCGACACCGGCGGACGCGGCCCTGATGATGCGCCTCGGCGCCGACGGTGTCTTCGTCGGTTCGGGTATTTTCAAGTCCGAGAACCCGCCGCTGGTGGCGAAAGCGATCGTCGAAGCGACGACCCACTACCAGGATGCGGACGTGATTGCGCGCGTTAGCCGCGGCCTCGGCAAGGCGATGCCGGGCATCGCGGTGTCGTCGCTCCAGGACAAGGAACTGCTGGCGACGCGCGGCTGGTAGGGCCGCTCACGGGGCGGTTCCTAGACGTGGGCCATGCGCGCGCCAACAATGCAGGGGTGACTTCTCCTTCCGAACCTTCATCCCAGATCGCGCCAGTGCTCGAACTCCTCAGTGACATCGAGACACCGGGCGCCTGGCGCAAGTGCATCGTGACGCCTGCCCGCCAGGCTCGCCCGTTCGTGCCCTGGGAGAAGCTCGTCGCACAACCGGTGCGGCTCGCCCGGCGGACAGCGCTGAAGGTCGTGGTTCGCGAAGATGGCAAGGAATCGACTGCGACCCTCACGCCGGAGCAGTGGCGCCGCCGCCTCCATGAAGCGATCGAAATCGGTCCATGCCACCTCGATGTGCTGGCGCGAGACCACGACTGGCACGCCCGGCGCACGCGTGCTGGCCATTGGTTGGTCACGCGGGCGAAGCCGTCACTCTCCCAGCCCACCGGCGCCTCAGTTGAAATCGCCGGGCACAATCGTGTTCGCCAATACCCGCTCGCGCCGAACAACGAACGCGTGCGCCAACTGTTCATCGAGGCGGGGATCTACGGTAAGAACGGCCATCTCCTCGGCGAGTCGGCCGCGAAGTATCGCCAGGTCCAGCATTACATCGAACTGCTCCGCCATCTTCCCGCCTGGGAAGCACCGGTCGTCCGGATCGTCGATGCGGGGTGCGGCAAGGCCTACCTGAGCCTCGCACTTTGCCTCTGGGCCGAACTGAACGGCAAGGAAGTCCACCTGGTTGGCGTTGATAGCTCGGCCGAAGTCGTTGAGACGGCGAGCCGAATCGCTGCTCGTTCCGGCCTTCAGAACGCTGAGTTCCGGGCTGCGACCGTCGCCGAGTTTGCAGAAGAAGCTCGCGAGCCGGTCGACCTCCTCCTCAGCCTGCACGCCTGCGATACAGCCACGGATGAGGCGCTCGCCGCTGGTGTTCGGCTCAATGCTGGCGCCATCGTGCTCGTGCCGTGTTGCCACCAGGAGCTTTCGGACCAGGTGCACGCGAACACGAAAGCGGGATCGAGTCCCGGCGTCGAGCGCTGGGGGGCCACACTTCGAAGCGGGCTTCTCCAGCATCGGCTCGCCGACATCATCACCGATTCGCTCCGGGCCGAGGCGCTGGAGGCACTCGGCTACCAGGTGGATGTGATCGAATTCGTCTCGCCGGAAGCTACGGCCAAGAACCTGATGATCCGGGCTGCGCGCCGGGGCGAGCCATCGGTCGCGGCGCCTGCTGCGCTGGCACGGTATCGGGCGCTTGCCGATGAGTGGGGCGTGGTTCCTGCCCTGGAGGGCCTGCTGGGCAGCCACTGGCCACCGCAAGCAGGCGCGCCCGGCTAACCGAAATGCACAATCCCGGAGCCAAGGTCAACTCGTCCAGCGGCCCCAGTGGACGAGTTCATCGAGCGGCAGCCGTTGGCGTCCGCCGCTCAGTGGATGCTTGAGATCCGGATGGCCCATGGCGACAACGATGGCCACAGCGTGATCCGGCGGCAGAGCGAGCTTTTCGGCGGCGCATTCGGGCCGGTGCATCGAGGTGGGGCAGGTTGCGATGCCTTCGTTCCAGGCCGCCACCATGAGGTTCTGCGCGACTCTCCCAGCGTCGAAGCCGCTGCCGCCGGGCGCGAGGACGACCGCGACGGCGGCCGCGCAGTGATGAAGGTGGCCCGCGAAATCACCGCACGAGGCCAGCGCTTCGCGGGCGGCCTGGTCCTGGACCACAACGAGGCGCACCGGCTGGGTATTCTTCGAACTCCCCGCCATCCTGCCCGCCTGGAGAATACGGGTGAGCACCTCGGCGGCTATCGGCTCAGCCGTGTAGTGGCGCGTGTCTCGCTTGGTCACTATCGCCTTGAAAGCGTCCATCGCGGCCCCCTTTGAACGTTGCCGCGCATCCTACAACCTTCGCGCCCAGGTGTGGCGAACGTGCTCAACACGGCGATGGCGAGAAGGTGGCACCGTCGGTCCGTTCGCTGCACTCACGGGTGCTCGTATCAACGACCACGTGGCCACCCCGATCGAGGGTGACCGGGTGCCGCTCGAGGTTCATGCCCGGCCCGTTCAGCCGAATTCCTGCCACGTCATAGATCGAACCGAGGCACGGTTCGTAAAACACCGACGTTGTGCCTTCGGCTTCGGCGCTCATCTGCGACCGCAACACTGCCTGGGAGAGGGCAAGAACCGGTTCGTTGATGGGCACGAGGCCGACCCGGCAGCGCCGCGATTGGTTCGTCCGGTTCGCCGCGTCGAGGTCTGCGAGGGCCACGAAATCGCCGTTGCCGAGGCGCACGAGGAAGATGTTGTCTTCGCCGATGAACTTCACCGACCCCGGCGCGTAAGCCTCGGACACGTCGAGCGACACCTCACCGGTATCCGCGCCGGATTCGAGGAAGACAATCGCGAAGGCAGCGATGCCGAAGATAAAGACGATAACGGCGAGCCCAAAGAAGCAGCCAAGGGCCACAGGCGGCCGAACCGTTTCGGGGCCCGAATCCAGCTTCACGTGCTTAGCGTATCGAAACGGCGGCGGGCGCGCTGGCCTCTGCGATCATTCGCCGGCGGCGTTCCTGGGCTGCGCCGGGGGCCTCACGCAACACGCGGGTGACCGCGTCCTCCACCGCTCCACCGAGCGCCCCTGGTGGCGTGACGGCATCCACCAGCCCCCAGCGCCCCGCCGCGACGGTGTCGATGGGTTCGCCCGTGAGGATCATCGATGCGGCGACGCCGGGTGGAATCAGGCGCGGGAGCATCTGTGTTGCCCCGGCACTGGGGATGTAGCCAAGCGAGACCTCCGGGAGGGCGAACGTCGCGCCCTCGGAGGCGATGCGAGCATCGCAATAGAGCGGCAGTTCGAGCCCGGCGCCGAAACAGTAGCCGTGCATCGCAGCGATCGTGGTGCAACGGTGGTGGAGCAACAGGTCCCAGACGTCGCGGTCGTGCCGTGCCGCTCGGGA
>JBATAT010000349.1:0-7831 GCA_049662005.1 Tepidiformaceae bacterium | reverse complement strand
GCTCAAAAGTTCGTCCTCCGAGAGCCCACCGACCGAAACGAGGTCGAGCACCTGCGGCCGGCCCTCGGTCAGCGTCCCCGTCTTGTCGACCACGACAACGTCGAGGCGCCGGGTGCGTTCGAGCACTTCAGCATTCTTGATCAGGATTCCGTGTTCCGCCCCGAGGCCCGTGCCGACCATGATCGCCGTCGGCGTCGCCAACCCCAACGCGCATGGGCAGGCGACGACGAGCACGGCAACCGCTGCGACCATCCCCGCCTGCCAGTCACCGCCAACCACGCCCCAGGCCACGAAGGTGATGCCCGCCAGCACAATCACTACCGGCACGAAGATGGCTGCCACCTGGTCCACCAGCCGTTGGATGGGCGCTTTCGAGCCCTGGGCGTCTTCGACCATTCGCGCCATCTGCCGCAGCGCGGAGTCTTCACCAACCGCTGTGGCCTCGACCGTGATCACACCGTTCTGATTGATGGTCCCGCCGATGACGGCGTCGCCTGGCTTTCGCTCGACCGGGATGGATTCGCCCGTGAGCATCGATTCATCGAGCGTCGAGTTCCCCTCACGCACGATGCCATCCACGGGCACGCGTTGCCCCGGCCGGATGACAACACGCTCACCGCGGCGAACCTGATCGACAGGAACTTCAACCTCGACGCCGTCGCGAACCACCGACGCGTTCCGCGCGCTCAGCCCGAGGAGCGAGCGAATCGCACTCGATGCGGCGCCCTTCGATGTCTCTTCGAAGTACTTACCCATCGTGATGAACACGAGCACGGCCGCCGAAACGTCGAAGAACATATGCTTGTGGTTGTTACTTATGACAACCCACGTGCTGTAGGCAAACGCTACCGACGTCCCGAGGGCCACAAGGACATCCATATTCGGGTTCATGTGCCGAAGGCTTGTCCAGCTCCCTCGATAGAAGCGCCAGCCCAGTCCGAACTGGATGGGCGTTGCCAGCGCGAGAACGATCCAGCCGTGTAACCGCGGGTCGTCGTTGATGTGCATGCCCGCGATATCCATCGCCATGGCCAGGACGATCGTTGGCACCGCAAGGGCGCCAAACACCAGGAGCTGGATTAACGTCCTGTGCGCATGGGATTCGCGGGCACCTTCGCGGTCGCTATCGGCCTCCGATGGCACAGCCTCGTACCCGGCTTTCGTAACCGCCGCTATCAGCGAATCCATCGCCACATCGGATGCGAGGGTCACCCGCGCGGTTTCGGATGCGAAGTTCACGCTCGCGGTTTCGACGCCGGGCACCTTGCCCAGCGCCCGTTCGACCCGCCTCACGCACGAGGCGCAGGTCATCCCCGTGATATCGAGCGTCACGGCTGAATCTGTTGTGGCCATGTTTGTTTCCCTTTCCCCAACCCGGGGACTTCAGCTACCGCACCGAGGCGGTGTAGCCCTCTTCTTCGACCGCGGCGATGAGTGCCGGGATGTCCGGTTCATCTGCGGTCACAACGGCCTGGTTCTTCTCGAGGCTGACAACGGCATCCGAAACGCCTTTGACTTCCTTGAGCGCACCGGTGACCGCATGAACGCAGTGATCGCAAGTCATTCCCGTAATGTCGAGTTCGATTGTCTTAGCCATGATTCGCGTGTCCTTTCGGTGTGGCCACCGCCTCGCCCGGGCCCTGGACCCGGTAAAGGCGGAGGAGTTCTGAGATGGCCTTCTCCTCTTCGCCGCCAGTCATCATTTCGATCACGTGCGTGCGGAGGTGGCCTTCGATGACGAGCCCGTCCAGGCTGCGGAGAGCCTTCTGGATGGAGAGCGACAGGTCGAGGATGTCCATGCAATACCGGTCATCTTCGAGTTGCTTTTCGAGCGCCTGAACCTGCCCGGCGATGATTTTCATCCGGCGAAGGGCCTGGCGTCGTGTGTCTGGGGTCATTGAGATGACTCCATTTCAATAGGGTACCCCCCTATCCTACAACCAGGAATTCGACGTTTGCAACACCTTTTCATTCGCCTTTCGGCGCAGGGCCCTTTCTGGCAGAATCCAGCGACTATGAAGATTGAAGACGATAACGGCATTTCCGAACTCTTTAAGGGTCAGGAACGCAAGCTCTGCGGCGGTTTCGGGTTCACCGAAGGCCCCATCTGGATCGCGGCGGACAATGCGCTCGTATTCAGCGACATCCCCGGCAACACCATGCACCGCTGGCGACCCGGCACCAGCGAGGCCGAGGTCTACCGCAAGCCTTCTGGCTGGTCGAACGGAATGACACTCGACGCCGAACAGCGCCTCATCGTTTGCGAACATGGCGGCCGGCGCGTCTCACGCGGAGACTACGCGACCCCGGAAATCACCGAGACGCTCGCCTCCGAGTGGCAGGGCACGGCTCTCAATAGCCCCAACGATGTCGTCATCCATTCGAGCGGCACGATCTTTTTCACCGATCCCACCTATGGGGTTGATCGCGGCCGCGTGCCCACCCAGGGGAAGCCGGGCCAGAAGCAAGACCTCGACTTCCAGGGTGTCTACCGCATCGGGGTCGACGGCTCACTTGAGCTCGTCGCCAGGACCGGGTTTTCGCAGCCGAACGGCCTCGCCTTCTCGCCCGATGAGAGCATTCTGTACATCGGCGATTCCCAGGAACGGTTGATCTGGGCATACGAAGTGGGAAAAGACGTCTCCCTCGGCAACAGGACGCTCTTCCTCGACCAGAAAGATGACCAACGCCGCGGCTCGCCCGACGGCATGAAGGTCGACAGCGAGGGCCGGCTCTGGACGACCGGCGCCGGCGGCATCTCGGTACACACCCCGTCCGGCGAGTATCTCGGCGTTTTCGAACTCGATGAGCACGCGGCCAACCTGACCTTCGGCGGCCCGGGATTCTCGACGCTCTTCATGACTGCCGCGACCAGCGTTTACGCGATCGAAACCACTGTTCGCGGGCTGGTTCCCGGCTCGCATTAGGTAGCGCGGAATCATTCATCGTTGTCGAGCCTCGCTACCGTCCTCCGACGGCGCCGGCGTTCTTCAGCCGTTCGATTTCGTCCCAATCGAACCCAAATTCGAGGAGGACCTCTTCGGTGTGCTGACCGAACTCCGGCGCACCGTGGCGAATCTTCCCGGGGCTCGCTTCGAGTTGCACCGCTGGCCCCACGATCTTTCGGCGCTCTCCCGATGGGTGGTCGTACTCGACGATGTAATCGTTGGCGGCCACCTGGGGGTCCGCGATGATCTGGGCGTAATCCTGGATCGGCGCGCACGGCAGACCCTGCCCACAGAGGAACTCAACCCACTCCCACTGATCCTTCTCAAGGAATAGTGCGTCCAGGTTCGCGATAATCTCCTCGCGGTGTTCGTAGTGATCCGGCAGGCGGTTGTAGCGCGTGTCATCGCGCCAATCGAGGCGCTCAACCGCTTCGCAGAACGGCTTCCACCAGCGTCCGATGAGCGACATGCTCAGGGCAATCCAGTGGCCGTCCCTGCACTGGTACACGTTCCACATCGGCGCTGCCTGCTCGCGTGGACGCCGCGGCGGCACCGCCCCGGTAAACAAGGTCCCGGTGACGTTGAACGACTGCAGCATGACCTGCCCGCCAAGGAGCGAGGCATCGAGTTCCTGGCCCTGGCCCGTTCGCGCACGGTGCCAGAGCGCGATCAGGATGCCGTACGACAACGAAATCGCCCCGACCTGGTCGGCCATGCCCCCAAACGAGAAAATCGGAGCGAGATCGGGCGGGCCCTGCGTCATCATCGTGCCGCCCCGCGCTTGCCCAAGAATGTCCATAGCGGGCCAGGTCCGGTGTGGCCCCTTCGCGCCGTATCCGCTCGCGGAGGCGTAGATGATCTGCTTATTCCGTTCACTTACCGCCGCGTAGTTCAGGCCGAGCTTGTCCATCACCCCCTGGCGCATGTTCTGCACGAACACATCGGCCTTCTCGGCAAGGCGAAGCACCACCTCGCGGCCTTCCGCATGTTTCAGGTCCACCACGATGCCCCGCTTGTTGCGGTTGTGGCTCTGGAAGTAGGCGTCGCTGACGCCGCGCCCGGGGTCCGGCGAGTCCGGACCTTCGATTTTGATAACGTTCGCGCCGAAATCCGCGAGCATCGCGCTCGCATAGGTGCCCTGTTGCCAGATCGTGCAATCGATGACAGTCAGCCCGGAAAGTGGCTGACCTGTGTTGGGGACGTCGGGGAACATGCGGCCTCCGCGAACTCTTACGTTCGCTGGCCGCGATCTTCGTGAGCGTTCGGTGACCTGTCAACGCTCACCAAGGCTGAAGGATGATGGAACCGGCGTCGCCTGCGATAGTTACCTGCAGCGAAAGGCTGGTAGTCATGCGAATCGGCGCTCACATCTCCAGTGCGGGAGGCCATCACCAGGTCTTCGAACGCGCTCGTGCAATCGGCGCTGAAGCAGTCCAACTCTTCATTTCGGCTCCCCAACAGTGGAAGCTCCCGGCCTTGACCGATGACCAGGTAGCCGTCTTCAACACCGAACGCGAACGATACGGGATGCCTGCCTTCTTCCACGGCGTTTACCTGATGAACTTCGGCAGCGCCGATGAGGCGATACTCGAACGCTCGAAGGCCTCACTAAAGTCGTACCTCCACTTCGCGGCGCGGATGGGTGTAACCGGAACGATTTTTCACGTTGGGAGTCACCTCGGCGCTGGCTTCTCGGAGGCACTCGTGGCACGTATCGGCACGATGCTTCGCGAAGTCCTCGACGCCGAGCCCGAAAATCCCTCGTTGCTCATCCTCGAAAACAATGCCGGGCAGGGGAACTGCATCGGGGGCACCTTCGCCGAACTCGGAGCGATCATCCACGCGCTCGGCGACCATCCGCGCGCGGCAGTCTGCATCGACACCTGCCACGCCTTCGCAATGGGCTACGACCTCGCGAGCGAAGATGGGTGCAGCAAAGCAATGGCTGAATTCGATGCCGAGGTCGGCTTCTCCCGGCTCGCAGCAGTTCATGCGAATGATACGAAGCAGCCTATCGGGACCTTTCGCGATCGCCACGAAAACATCGGCGATGGCCACATCGGCATCGCCGGGTTCCGGACGCTCATGGCACACCCGGCCTTTCGCAACGTTCCATTCCTCCTCGAAGTCCCGGGCTTCGATGGCTCGGGGCCAGATGCGAAGAACATCCGGCGTCTGAAATCGATCCGCAAAGAGCTCGGTATCGAAGGGCCGAAGATGACGCGAATTCCTTCGATGAAGAAGCCAAAGTAGGCTGGGAACAGCACTCCTTCGACCGAGGTACCCCGATGACAGAGACCGGCAAACTCCAGGGCGCACTCCTGACCGAGTGCGGCGAGTGGATCTGGGAACAACTCCAGGAGGATGGCTACCAGCTTTCCGGAGAACTCGTCGACCTCATCCTCGAAACCGAACGCGAGCTGGAGATCCACACGAAACCCCTGGATGAAATCGCGAGCTTGCTCGAAGAAGAGTTCAGGATGCGCGGCATCCAGGCTCAGCCCTTCGGCCTTGAAGCAGCGATGATCAAAGCGGTGCTCGAATGGGAGGAGGATTTCCTCGGCTTCGCGGGTATTCCACGCGCCGAAAGTTGACCGATCGGTGTCGTGGCCGGACACTCGCACTGACCGCTCACCCGAGGAGACGCCAGCAACCAATACCACCCACAGCACACCGAGAGCCGTTCACTAGCGCCAGGTCCTTCTCCGGGAGGACGACGAGGCGGGGGCAGTATCGAAACATTCGGCGGATGGCCCCCCGGCCGGCACAGCCGCAGGCAGCACACAAACCAGCGCGGGTAACCCGCTGACAAAGGTGCGCCAGGTGCCAGGGATTTGCAGTTCCTTCGCTCTCTTACCACGGATTTCCATGAGTGGCCCGGCATCTCCGGGCCTGTGTGCTGCCGCCTTGCCCAACCCGGGCACAAGGCAAAGGAGCCATCCCCCACATGTGTGGAATCGTTGGTTATGCAGGCGACAAGCCCGCTATCCCAGTGCTTCTTCGAGCACTGAAAGACCTTGAATATCGCGGCTACGATTCAGCCGGCATCGTCACCCTTACCCCTGCTCCAAACGGGGTGCTCACGGTCACGAAAAAACAGGGCAAGATCGTGAACCTCGAATCGGCCATCGGAACGGATCCGGGCGGCGCGATGGCGGGGATCGGTCATACGCGCTGGGCCACTCACGGCAAGCCCAGCGATCAGAATGCGCACCCACACCTCAGCTGCGGCGATGAGGTTGCCGTCATCCACAATGGCATCGTCGAAAACTACGCCGACCTGCGCCGCGAACTCCTCGCTCGCGGCCACACCTTCCGTAGCGAAACCGACACCGAAACCATCGCCCACCTCGTCGAGGAAGGGCTTAAGGCCGGGCGCTCCCTCTTCGATGCCCTCCGCGAAACTGCCGCGCGACTCGAGGGTTCACAGGCGATCGTGGCCATGTCCCCGAACGAACCCGGCGTGATGGTCGCGACTCGCCTCGGCAACGCGGGCGGCGTAGTGATTGGCTACGGCGATGGCGAAATGGTCCTGGCCAGCGACCTCGCCGCGGTCCTGCCAATCACCCAGCGCGTGGCCTTCCTGGCCGATGGCCAGTTTGCCCGGATCGACCGGCTCGGAGCGTCGTACGCGAACGCAGTGGGCGAAGCAATCGATGTGCCGAGCAAGCAAATTCCGATCGACCCGGTCAGCGCGCTCAAGGGTGACTACCAGCACTTCATGCTCAAGGAGATCATGGAGCAACCGGAGGCGCTCACCGACACCATCTGGAGCCTCGCGACCCTTGAGCCGCCGGAACTGTACCTGAACGACCTCGGGCCTGCGGCCGAGCGCTTGAGTTCCATTAAGCGCGTCGTCCTCCTTGGCATGGGCACCAGCCTTCATGCGGCGATGATCGGCAAGCGCTACTTCGAAGAGTTCGCCGGTGTGCCTGCCGAAGCAGATAACGGCAGCGAGTTTCGCTATCGAAATCCCGTTCTCGGCCCCGAAACCCTCGTTGTTTCTGTCAGCCAATCGGGCGAGACGGTCGATGTACTCGAAGCGATGGAGGTCGCCCGGCAGCGTGGTGCACTCCAGATCACGGTCTGCAACACCGAAGGCGGCCAGACGACGCGCGTCGCCGATGGCACGGTCTACACGCGCGCTGGCCTGGAACGCGGCGTGGCCAGCACGAAGTGCTTCACGGCGGCGGTCGTGGCGCTCTACGCGCTCGCCCTCAAGCTAGGGCAGGCACGTGGCCAGGTTTCCCCCGAGATGCTCCAAACGCGCCTGCAGGAGCTCGCGCACGTGCCTGCGGCGGTCTCCAGCGTTCTCTCCAACGCGGAAGCGTACCAGCGCCTCGCGAACCAGTTCGGCACCACCCAACACCTGCTCTTCCTCGGTCGCGCACTGGCCTTTCCGGCAGCAATGGAGGGCGCCCTGAAAATGAAGGAGATTTCCTACATCCACGCCGAAGGGTATGCAGCAGGCGAGATGAAACACGGGCCAATCGCCCTTATCGACCCCAATTTCCCCACCATCGCCATCGCGACAAAGCACGCGTTGCGTTCGAAGATGATTTCGAACATCGAGCAGGTGCAGGCTCGCGGAGGGACCGTCCTCGCGGTCGTGACGGAAGGCGATCCTGACATTCCCTCACTCGCCGACCGATCGATCGCAATTCCCGAAGTTTCGGAATTGCTCGAACCCCTGGTGGCTTCGGTGCCACTGCAGCTCCTGGCCTACTTCGTAGCCGTCCTTCGGGGCTGCGATGTGGACCAGCCACGCAACCTTGCGAAGACGGTTACAGTGGAGTGACCCTTCGTTAAGCGACAACAGAGGCGCCGGCGGGGGATGTGCAACCTCCCCCGCCGGGTTACACTGCCGCGACCGAACTCCTCGG
>JBATAT010000348.1:0-7165 GCA_049662005.1 Tepidiformaceae bacterium | reverse complement strand
GAAATCGAGACCGAGCTTTATGAGCAGGCCGAGCTGACCGTCGCTGGAAGGACCGGCACTGTGGAGTGCGTGGCGCTCCCGGACGGTTCGCGGCCCTTGCTCGGGGTGATCCCGTTGGAAGTGCTCGGTTTGGAACCAGACCTTTCGAAGCATATTCTCCGGGTGCTGCCCACGGACACGAAAGACAGTTACATCTTCGTCTAACCACACGCCGCGATCAGAAACCGTCCCTCGATCCCGTTTCGCCAGCTTTCGTTCTCGATGCTCTGAAATTCGCGGGCGATATCCGGGAGGAATTTCGCGACGCGTTCGTTGCCGGACAGGAAGTACTCGGCCCAGGCCCAGAGCCCGACGATGCGGCTTTGCCACCAGAGCTTCAGGCCGAGGCGGCATTCTTCCTCGCTTAGCTGGACGAACCGGCGGTAGCCAAAGAGGTAGTCCTTCAGGCGGGGCGAATCGAGGAGTTGCGAGAATGCGAGCGAGCGGATGAGTTCCCACACACGGGCGTCCGTTCGAAACAGTTCCCAATCGACCACCGCAACGATGTCATCGCCGTCCCAGAGGACCTGGTGGTCGTGGAAGTCGCCATGGAGCACCTGGCACGGGAGCGAGTCGAAGGCGGCGGGCGGGAGGACATCGAGTGCTTCGAGGCTCGCGGCCTGGCGTTCGAGGTGATCCTGCATCCAGGGCTCGGCATCTCTTTCGGCGGCAACATTGCGGATCCGGCTGAGCAATTCGAGCGACTGATCCTTATCCCACGTGTTCGCCGGGCGTTGGGCGAGCTCAGGCGGGTACCCGGCCAGAATTGCCTGGATGGCGCCGTGGGCCATGCCGAGCGTGGTCGCCTGGGCTGGCGTGAGGCTGCCACGCTCGCGGACCGAACCATCGACCCAGGGGAACAACGACCAGTTGCCACCACCGATCATCGCGATCGTGCTGCGCTCGGGGACGGTTTCGGGGACCGGTGCGGGGATGCCGCGTTCGGCAATCCACTTGATCAGGGCGTGTTCGCCGAGGATCACGCGTGCATCCAGGTCATCGCGGTAGCGGCGCAGGAAGAACTCGCCGCCATCGGTACGCACGTGGAAGTTCCAGTTGAGTGTGCCGCCAGTCACGGGCGCGGGTTCGCCGTAAAGCCAGAGACCGTACATGCCCACGACGTCGGGAATGATGGAAGTGAAGTCGTCGTGGGTCGGCACTATCCTGCTGCCGTAACCTGTTCGACGAGCAGTTCGAGCACCCGCTGGCTGATCTGCGCCATGACTTCTGCTCGGGTGCCAGGGAAGACCTTCTCCTCGGTGACCGTACCGCTGGGGCCAGAGCAGGCGATAGCAACGGAACCCACGGGCTTGGGGGAGCGACGGCTGCCCTGCGGGCCGGCGATTCCACTCTCGGCGACCGTCCAGGCAGGGCCGAGCGCACGCTTCAGGCCTTCAGCGGTGGCGGCGACCCATTGGGGGCTGACTGCACCGTGTTCGCGAGCGATTTCACGATCGAGGCCCATCTGTTCCCAGCGCTGGGCGCCGGCATAGGGCACGATGCCGCCATCGAACCAGCGCGACGCGCCGGGAACGCTGAGCATGCGGGCACTGATGAGGCCGCCGGCCGTGGTTTCAGAGACGGCGACCTTTTCGTTGCGGGCCATGAGCAGTTCGCCGAGTTTGGTGGCGAGTTCATCGTTTTCAAGTGGGTACATGGCGCGATTCTACGACGTGCGGCTGCGCTATGATGGTTTCGCGATGGCGTTCACCGTTTCCGACTTCCAGGATCTTCTTGCGCTGCTCAAGCAAAACCCGGAGTGGCTTGCCGAATTGCGGGAATTGATCGTGGCGGACGACTTTCGCCGAATCGAAGCTGCGCTCGAGCGCAACGCAGAAGAATTCCAGCGCACGAGATTGGAACTGCTGGAAGAACTCCGCAAGACCAGGCAGGCATTCGACCAGCGCATGCAGGCATTCGATGAGCGTATGCAGGCGTTCGACCAGCGTTTGGAGGCATTCGACCAGCGCATGCAGGCGTTCGACGAACGCCTCACCGCCATCGAATCGATGATTGCGCGGCTGGTTGAATCCCAGCTTCGAAGCGAGGACCGCCTTACGCGATTGGAAGATCACTCTGGGAGATTCATGGGGTTCATGGTGGAGGAACGGCTTCGCAGGAATGCACCCGGCTATTTCGGGCGCCACCTGAGCCGGGCGAAGGTTGTGTTGGCTACGGATCTCCCGCTCGTCCGGGCCGCAGATGACCGCGGCGAACTGGCCGACCACGAGTGGAAGCAACTTTCGGCCCTGGACATCGTGGTGCGCGGTTTCGCGAAGAACGGCGACGACTCACGTCACGAAGTTGTGCTCGCGATCGAAGCGTCGTCCGTTATAGACGGGGATGATGTTGACCGGGCTTTTCGGCGTGCCGAGATTCTCAAGCGAACCGGCTACGATGCGAGAGCCTGGGTTGGAGGCGCATCTGTTACCACTGAGGCCGAGGACCTGGCCCGGCGAAATGGGGTTCAGCTCCTCGTCAGCGAGGCGCTGGCACAGTGACGCGGCGCGCATCGCCGGAACGCGAACCGATGCCCGTGCTGCAGGTCGATTTTGGCAGTGCCGAAAAGCTCCTCCGCGAGGCCGAGTTTCTTGATTGCCGCCCGGTCTGGTACTCGTCGAACTACGTTTATCTCGCCCAGATGTCCGCGGGCGACGAGCGGTTCGCGGGGATTTACAAGCCACACAAGGGAGAGAACCCGCTGTGGGACTTTCCCGATGGACACCTGTACAAGCACGAGGCTGCTGCTTACGAGTTCGCCAGGCTGCTGGGATGGGACTTCATCCCGCCGACTGTGGTGCGTGATGGGCCAGAAGGTATCGGTTCGGTGCAGCTCTTCGTGCCGCACGACCCGGAAGAACACTTTTTCGTCCAACGTGAGCGTCCTGCGCTGTTGCCTCAACTGATGCGGATGTGCGCCTTCGATGCGGTTGTCAACAACGCAGACCGCAAGGGCGGGCACTGTCTCTTGGATGAACGCGGGCACATCTGGGGAATCGACCACGGGCTCTGTTTCCATCCATCGCCGAAGCTGCGGTCGGTCATCTGGGAGTGGGCGGGCGATGATGTACCCGCCGAATATCTCGCGGACCTCGAGGAAGCAGGTCTGGCGATCGCCGCGGAAGACCACTCGGCAGCGGTACTGCTGGAATTACTACACGAGCATGAGTCGGTTGCGATGCTGCACCGAATCGAGCGCATGCTGAAAGAGAAGCGGTATCCAGTGCCCGGGGAGGCACGGCACTATCCGTGGCCAATGGTCTGAGTTGGAGTTAGGCCCTTGGGGCGCGTTGCACGTGAACAGCGCGCGCTTCCAGTTCTTCCTTACAGTGAGAACAGACGAGCGTCGCCTCGGGGGCATGGCCACATTCGTGGGTAAGCGTGAGGGGTGGACCTGCTTCGCCGGCCATCCACTTGTCGCCCCAGGTGAGCATCGCAATCAGCACGGGGTAGAGGTCGCGGCCTTTTTGCGTGAGCCGGTATTCGCAACGTGGGGGGCGATCCTGGTACTGGCGACGTTCGAGCACGTCGTTTTCGACGAGCCCTTGGAGGCGCGATGCGAGCACGTTGCGAGCGATGCCGAGGTTGGCCTGGAAGTCATCGAAGCGGCGGACGCCGTTAAACGCTTCGCGGATGACGAGCATGGTCCACCATTCGCCGACGACTTCAAGCGTGCGGGCAACGGAGCATGGCATATCGGCGAAGCTTGTTCTGCGCATAGGAGAGTTTCCATTACGAGAATACGCCGACCGGGTTGCGAACAACAACCCACCCGAGCCATTCGAACTTGCGGGCCGGCACGATTAAGCTGCGAACACCACCCAACTCACCTTACGGAGACGACCATGAACCTCGATCCACGCTGGCGGAGCCACACGCTCGTCGATGGCCCGGACAGGGCCCCCGCTCGTTCCTATTTTAAGGCGATCGGGCTCGATTCGGATGACCTGAAGAAGCCGCTCGTTATGGTGGCGCATTCATGGATCGGGACGATGCCCTGCAACTTCAACGAGCGAGCACTTGCTCAGCAGGTGATGGCCGGTGTCCGTGCGGCCGGCGGTACGCCGATGGAAGTGAACACGATTGCCATCTCCGACGGGATCTCGATGGGCACCGAAGGGATGAAGGCATCCCTCGTGTCGCGCGAGGTGATCGCCGATTCGATCGAACTGGCCGCGATCGGCTACTCGTTCGATGCGGCAGTGATCATCGTTGGCTGCGACAAGACAATCCCGGCGGGTGCGATGGCACTTGCCCGGCTGAACATCCCGGGCGTTGTGCTCTACGGCGGTTCGATCGCTCCCGGCCGCTACAAGGGCCACGACGTGACCATCCAGGACGTTTTCGAAGGCGTCGGGCAGGAGGCTGCGGGCACGATTACTGAAGCAGAGCTCGAAGACATCGTCGATGCCGCATGCCCGGGAGCGGGCGCCTGTGGGGCCCAGTACACGGCAAACACGATGGCCACGGTCCTCGAATTCCTCGGCCTCTCACCGATGGGTTCGGCGACCGTCGGAGCAACAGACCCGCGCAAGGACAACGTCGCCTTCCAGGGTGGCGAACTTGTAATGGATGTGCTCAAGCGAGGGGTACGACCGCGTGACCTGATCACGAAGAAGGCGCTCGAAAACGGCATTATCTGCGCCGCATCTACCGGCGGTTCGACGAATGCCGTCCTGCACCTGCTCGCCATCGCCAGGGAGGCCGGCGTCGCACTGAATATCGATGACTTCGACCGGGTCTCCGAGGCAACCCCGCTGATCGGCGATATGCGGCCCGGGGGCCGCTACGTGGCGCTGGACATGGACCGGGCCGGGGGCACGCGGCTGCTGGCGAAACGATTGCTGGGCGCCGGCAAACTGCACGGCGACGTTATGACGGTGACGGGCAAGACAGTTGCCGAGGAGGCGGCGCTCGCCGAAGAGGAGCCTGGACAGGACGTCATCGTCAGCGTCGAGCATCCACTCAAAGCGACGGGCGGGCTGGTAATCCTCAAGGGCAACCTTGCACCGGATGGCTGCGTCATCAAGGTTGCGGGCCACGAACGACTGCTGCACTCGGGGCCTGCACGCGTGTACGAAAGTGAAGAAGAATGTTTCGCGGCGGTCTCGGCGAGGAAAATCAATCCGGGCGATGTACTCGTGATTCGAAATGAGGGCCCCAAGGGAGGCCCCGGCATGCGCGAAATGCTCGGAGTGACGGCGGCGCTGGTCGGTGCGGGATTGGGCGAAACCGTTGCGCTGCTCACCGATGGGCGTTTTAGCGGTGCCACCCGCGGGCTGATGGCCGGGCACGTTGCCCCGGAAGCCGCAGTCGGCGGACCCATCGCGTTCGTACACGAGGGCGACACCATCACCGTCGATATCGATGCGCGCGAGCTCCGGCTCGAGGTCGACCCGGCCGAGATGGCACGCCGCCGGGAAACCTGGCAGCCGCGCCCGCCGAAGTACATACGCGGTGTGTTCGCGAAGTACGCTGCCAGCGTTTCGAGTGCCGCGGAGGGGGCGGTGACAAGCTAAACCGGATGACAACGCTACCGAACCTTTCACACTCGCCGGCCGCCGGGCCGAAGACGAAGCTACCGTTCGAACTGCAGGATGATGAGTCGATCCTGCTGTTTGCGCGGCGGCACTGGCTGTTCTTCTACTCGCGGTTGGCGATGATGGTGCTTGCGGGCCTCGTTGGGACCATCGGTGGCGTGATCCTGGTTCTCTCGACCTTTGGGTTCGATGGACTTCTCGGGAAAGGGACGGCGCTCCTGCTCCTCATCTGGGGTGTCTACTGGGCTGTCCGCAGCTACTTCCACTGGTATCGCTACCAGAACGACATCTGGGTGGTAACGAACCAACGGCTGGTTGATTCGCTGAAGCGGAACTGGTTCCACCACCAGATGGCCTCGGCCGACCTTGTAGATGTCGAGGATATCCGCGTGGAACGCTCAGGGATGTTCCAGACGATGTTCAATTTCGGCGATGTGCGCTGCCAGACGGCCGGCGAAGTACCGAACTTCGTCCTCGCCGGGGTGCCGGAACCGACACGGATCCTCGCGGTCGTCGATGCAGCCCGGGACGGCGCCCGCCGAACGCTACGCGGTGCAGTGTGACGTCCTTTACGGCGATCAGCGTGACAGACGGATCGTGCGGGGCTAGGGTCTTGCCATGCTAACGCGACGAAAGTTCCTCGCAGGTGCATCAGGCGGCCTGGTCCTGGTCACGCTCGGACGTGGACCCGCGAATGTGGTCTTCGGCGACAAGGTTCCGGCGCCGGAACCGCCCCTGGTGCGACCACAATCCGTTGAGTTTCCGTACAGCGTCATCGCGCCATCCGTCGGCAAAGATGGCTTCTACCCTGGGATCACGGTTTCGCAGCTCACGCCGTTCCAGGGCGGGGCGATCATGATCACGGCGATCAACGCGCTCGCTGGCACAGCGACGGTTTTTGGTCGCCAGAATACGCTGGCAATGGGGCCCGAAGGCCTCTCCGGGTTCGTCGGATTCGGCACGCAGGACCCACCCGGTTCAACGACGCTGTCGCTTGCCGTGACCGACACCGAGAACCAGCCGCTGAATTACACCTACGAGCTGACCGTGCGGGCGACGGACTGGACGTTCGACGACATCATCATTCCTCCGCCACCGCCCCCCGATCCGGACGCACCTCCACCACCGCCACCGCTTCCCGATGAACAGCCACGCCTGAACGAGCTCTATGCGATGGTCACGCCACGGCTCTGGGAAGGCCCATGGATCCTGCCGTTGACCCTCGGGGGGGAAGTCTTCATCTCCGGTTACTTTGGCGAAGAACGCTCATTCAATGGCGGGCCCCGGGGCGGACATCACGGCGGGACCGACATCGGTGCGCCGGCGGGCACGGAGATCCACGCGACGAACAAGGGGACTGTCGTCCTCGCCGAAGAGACTCGAAACCGTGGGAACCTTGTCGTGCTCGACCATGGCGCGGGGATCTTGAGCTGTTACGGACACCAGTCGGCGTTGCGCGTGCTCGTTGGCGACGTCGTCGAACGTGGGGATGTCGTGGGGCTGGTGGGGTCGACAGGTCTATCGACAGGCCCGCACCTGCACTGGGAGATGTCGGTGGGCGGAGTGCTGGTGGACGGGCTGCGGTG